>CACZYN010000153.1 GCA_902785445.1 uncultured Anaerovibrio sp. | reverse complement strand
GCGACCTGACCTATGACTATGTGAAGATCAACGGGGAGTACCATACCTAATAGGGTTTTGCAGAAATAATTCCTTTCGCCCAGCCGGACTGCTAAAAATATTATTTTCTTAACGCATTCCAGCTTAATCGCTCAAGGTAATCATTTCCTGCTGCACACCATTCAAGATGTCCTATTTTGAAAAGCTTAAAGGAGCATATATTATGTTAGATGCAGAAAAGCGGGCGGGGATTCTGGTGGAGGCTCTGCCCTATATACAGGAATTCTATGGCAAAACCATCGTCATAAAGTATGGCGGCAATGCCATGATAAATGAAGATTTAAAGCAAAAGGTTATGGAGGATGTAAGCCTTCTGAAGTATGTGGGCATGCGGCCGGTTATCGTACATGGGGGCGGCCCGGATATTACCCAGTTCTTAAAGAAGGTGGGCAAGCAATCGGCTTTTGTCAGCGGACTTAGAGTTACCGATGAAGAAACCGTAGAAATTGCGGAGATGGTCCTTGATGGCAAGGTAAACTCCGACATTGTAAATATGCTGAACTACCGTGGGGTTAAAGCAGTGGGCCTGAGCGGCAAGGATGCCGGCTTGATTAAGGCCGCCAAGAAGCTGGCTACTGTATACGATGAAGCAGGGCAAC
Source organism: uncultured Anaerovibrio sp. (assembly GCA_902785445.1). Taxonomy (GTDB): domain Bacteria; phylum Bacillota; class Negativicutes; order Selenomonadales; family Selenomonadaceae; genus Anaerovibrio. The sequence continues at coordinate 7,064 of CACZYN010000153.1, read as the reverse complement.
AGGCCGATGTGGATATTGGCTATGTGGGCCAGGTGGCTTCCATCGATACTTCCATTTTGGATACCTTGCTTAATAATGGCTACATTCCGGTAATTGCCCCAATTGGCGTGGGAGATGACGGCGAAAGCTACAATATTAATGCCGATTATGTGGCAGCGGAAATAGCCGGTGCTCTGCAGGCAGAAAAGCTGTTGCTCCTTACCGATACCGAAGGAGTTTATAAGGATTTTGCCGATAAGGATACCTTTATCTCCACCTTGACCGTGGCGGAGGCCAAGGAATATATCAAAACCGGTATAATCTCCGGAGGTATGATTCCTAAAATTGAGGCCTGTCTGAAATCCATTGAGAGCGGTACCAACAAAGTACACATCATTGATGGCCGTCAGCCACACTCCATTATATTGGAGCTGTTGACCTCCAGCGGTATTGGTACCCAGGTGATTAAGTAATGAAAGGGTGTACATATATGACTGATGAACAGATTTATGAAAAGGACGCCAGGGATTATCTGCCGGTCTTTGCCCGCTATAAGATTGTTCTGGACCATGGCGACGGGGTATACGTTTATGACACCCAGGGGAAGAAATACATTGATTTTCTGGGGGGAATTGCCGTAAATGTGCTGGGGCATAATCATCCCCAGCTGGTTAAGGCTGTAGCTGATCAGGCCGGGAAGATGATTCACTGCTCAAATCTGTACTATACACAGGTTCAGGTTGATGCGGCGGAAAAGCTCACCCGGTTAAGCGGACTTAATAAGGTATTCTTTGGTAATTCCGGGGCGGAAGCCAATGAGGGGGCCATCAAGCTGGCCCGTAAGTACGCTCATAGCCTTGATGAGGATAAATCCCAAATTATTACAGCAATTCACAGCTTCCATGGCCGTACCATTGCCACTTTGACTGCAACAGGGCAGCCAAAGTATCAGGCGGGCTTTGGTCCACTGCCAGAGGGCTTTGATTATGTACCTTATAACGATATTGCGGCTTTGGAAAAGCTGATGAGTGATAAAACCGCAGCAGTTATGCTGGAGCCTATTCAGGGAGAGGGGGGCGTTCATGTTCCCGACAGTGCTTATTTAACTAAAGTCCGTGAGCTTTGTAATAAGTACAACGCACTGTTGATATTTGATGAGATTCAGACTGGTATTGGTCGCAGCGGTAAGTTCTTCACCTATGAGAAGTTTGGTGTAAAGCCGGATATTGTAACTTTGGCCAAGGGCTTGGCTGGTGGCGTGCCAATTGGGGCCTTTATTGCCAGCGATAAGGTGGCAGCTGTTTTCCATGCCGGAGACCATGGTTCCACCTTTGGGGGCAATCCACTGGCCTGTGCCGCAGCCAATGTGGTGCTGGATTTGGTGGGGGAGGAAAAGTTCCTCAGCAACGTGGAAGCCATGGGTGAGCACATGAAATCCCGCCTGGAGGCTATTAAGGCTAAATTCCCGCAGCTGATTACTGAGGTGCGGGGCATGGGGCTGATCCTGGGCATGGAGCTGACCAAGCCGGGGAGAGAGATTGTGAATGCCTGTCTGGCCAAGGGGGCTATCATTAACTGTACTGCCGGGAATGTGTTGAGATTTGTGCCGCCGCTGATAGTGACTAAAGAACATATTGATGAGGTATGTGATATATTGGAAAGTGTTTTGCCTGATTTCGTATAGGTCAACAGCAGGGGCAATTTCTTTCACTCGGCTATGTCACTAAAACTGTTTTTTACCTTCAACATGATAGCAATAAAAATTACAACTCGCTATGCTTAGACAAGTAATTTTTATCACTAATACTGGTGTGTAAAAAATAGTTTCTAAACGTTCCATAGCCTAATCGTTCAAGTAAATTACCCCTGCTTATTATCCATTTATAGATGAAAATGTGAATAAACTGTAGTATAATATTCTCTGTTGGCGTACAAAAGTATTCACAACAATATGGAATACCGGGAGGTTTGATTGATGTTAAAAGGCAAGGATTTACTGTCCATCCACGATTTGTCTGTGGATGAGGTAAATGAGATATTGGCGTTGGGCCATGAGCTTAAGGCTAAGCAGAAGGCGGGGATTGAGCATCACCTTCTAAAGGGGAAAACTTTGGGCATGATTTTTGAAAAGTCTTCGACCCGTACCCGTTTGTCCTTTGAGACTGGTATGTATCAGTTGGGTGGTCAGGCCCTGTTCCTGTCCAACCGGGATTTACAGTTGGGTAGAGGTGAGCCGATTAAGGACACCGCGCGGGTAATGTCCCGCTATCTGGATGGTATTATGATTCGTACCTTTGGCCATGATCGGGTTGAGGAGTTTGCCCAGTGGTCCGATGTACCAGTTATTAATGCCTTGACGGATCTGTTGCATCCTTGTCAGGTCCTCACTGACCTTCTCACTATTCAGGAGCATAAAGGCAAGAACCTCAAGGGCTTGAAGATGGCCTATGTAGGTGATGGCAACAACATGACCAATTCCTTTATGTATGGCTGTGCCAAGGCAGGAATGAATTTTGTGGCGGCTACGCCGAAGGGCTATGAGCCAGATGCTCAGGTAATGAGCAACGCCATCGAGGATGCCAAGGAAACCGGTGCTTCCATTAAGCTGGTTACGGATCCATTTGAGGCAGCCAAGGATGCTGACATCGTGGTTACTGATACCTGGGCCAGCATGGGCCAGGAAGCTGAGCATGATGAAAGAAAGAAAATCTTCAAGGATTATCAGGTTAATGCACAGCTCCTGCAGGAAGCTGACAAGCGGGTCATTGTAATGCACTGTCTGCCGGCTTATCGGGGCGAGGAAATCACCGACGAGATTATGGAGGCTTACGCTGATGTAATCTTTGATGAAGCAGAGAATCGTCTCCACACCCAGAAGGCTATTATGGCTCTTCTGATGGGAGATTAATATTAGATTTAAAAAGGAGATAATGATTATGGCAGAGTTTAAGAAGGTTGTATTAGCATATTCCGGTGGTTTGGATACCTCCGTTATCATTCCTTGGCTCAAGGAAAACTATGGTGGCTGCGAGGTTATCGCTTGCTGTGCCGATATTGGTCAGGGAGACGATATGCAGGCTATTCATGACAAGGCCCTGCGTTCGGGTGCTTCCAAGTGCTATATTGCTGATTTGACTGAGGAGTTTTTGACTGAATATGTATGGCCTACCCTGAAGGCTGGTGCTGTATATGAGGGTAAGTATCTTCTGGGTACCTCCTTTGCCCGTCCGTTGATTGCCAAGAAGCTGGTGGAGATTGCCAAGCAGGAGGGGGCTGATGCTATTGCTCATGGTGCCACTGGCAAGGGTAACGACCAGGTTCGTTTTGAGCTGACTGTTAAGGCTTTGGCGCCAAATATGGCTATCATTGCCCCATGGCGTGAGTGGGAGCTTCTTTCCCGTACCCAGGAGATTGAGTATGCCAAGGCCCACAATATTGATATTCCTACTGACAACAAGAAGTATTCCATGGACAAGAACATCTGGCACCTTTCCCATGAGGGCTCTGATCTGGAAGATCCTTGGAATGCACCAAATAACGAGATGTTCCTGGTTTCCAAGGCCCCGGAGGATGCCCCTGACAAGCCAGAGGAGTTGACCGTTTGCTTTGAGAAGGGTATTCCGGTAGCTGTAAATGGCGAGCGCATGGGGGCAGTAGAGCTGCTGAATAAGCTCAATGAAATCGGTGCCCGTAACGGTGTAGGTATTGTAGATATCTGCGAGAACCGTCTGGTTGGTATGAAATCCCGTGGCGTATATGAAAACCCGGGTGGAGCTATTCTTTACTATGCTCATCGTGAGCTGGAGTATTTATGCCTTGACCGGGCTACCTACCATTTCAAGGAGGGTGTGGCTATCCGCTTTGGTGAGCTGGTATATGATGGTATGTGGTTCTGCCAGCTCCGTGAGGCGCTGTCTGCCTTCGTTGACAGCACTCAGGAGAGCGTTACCGGTACCGTTAAGTTGAAGCTCTACAAGGGCAACATTATGAGTGCCGGTGCCAAGTCACCATATTCCTTGTATAATCAGGAATTTGTAACCTTTGAGGAAGATCACGTATACAATCAGGCGGATGCCGAGGTTCGGGCACTTATGCAGGAAAAGGCAGGTAAATAATATGGCTGAACAGCTCTGGGGCGGACGGTTTTCCAAGTCCACTGACGAGATGATAAATGATTTTCAGGCGTCAATAGATTTTGATAAGCGAATGTATACCGAGGATATAGCCGGTTCCATTGCCCATGCGACTATGCTGGCCAAGGTGGGGATTATATCCGATACGGACCGTGACGCTATTATTGTCGGTCTTAAGGACATATATAAAAAAATAGAAGAAGGGAATTTTTCCTTTGAGGTGGCGCTGGAAGATATTCATATGAATATTGAAAAGCGACTTACCGATGCCATTGGGGATGCCGGTGGTCGGTTGCATACCGCCCGTAGCCGGAATGATCAGGTGGCCCTGGATACACACATGTTCATTCGCCGCCAGGTGGTAGAGGTGCAGAAGCTAATTTTGGACATGCAAAAGGCTTTGGTGGAGACGGCAGAAAAATACAGTGATGTTATTATGCCGGGCTATACCCACCTTCAGCGGGCACAGCCAATCCTGTTTTCGCATCATATGATGGCCTATTTCTCTATGCTTAAGCGGGATTTTGATCGCTTTACCGGAGTCTATGAGCGCTGTGATATTATGCCATTGGGAGCCGGAGCTTTAGCTGGCACTACCTTCCCCATCGACAGGGAATTTGTGGCGGAGCAGCTGAATTTTGACAATATTTATTCCAACAGCTTGGATGCAGTTTCCGACCGGGATTATATTATGGAATTTCTGTCTGCGGCCTCTATTTTGATGGTTCATTTGTCCAGACTTAGTGAGGAAACCATTCTGTGGTGTTCCCGGGAGTTCTTCTTCATTGAGTTGGATGATGCCCATTGTACCGGGTCCTCCATGATGCCGCAGAAAAAGAATCCGGATGTATCGGAGCTGGTTCGGGGTAAGACCGGCCGGGTGGTTGGTCATCTCATGGCTATGCTCAGTACGGTGAAGGGCTTGCCACTGGCCTATAATAAGGATCTCCAGGAGGACAAGGAAGGTATCTTTGATACCATTGATACCATCAAGTTCAGCTTGGCTGTTTATGCCAGGATTATGCGGGGGATGAAGGTACGTCCTGAGGTAATGCGCCGGGCAGTGGCGGAGGATTTTTCCAATGCTACGGATTTGGCGGATTATCTGGTAAAGAAGGGGATGCCATTCAGACAGGCCCATGCTGTATCCGGTAAGGCAGTTCATCACTGCATTGAAGAAAACAAATGGCTGGCGGATATGTCCATGGCAGAGTTTAAGGAACTGTCCGAGCTCTTTGAGGAGGACATTTATGATGCCATTAGTCCGGAGACCTGCGTGAAGAACCGCAACTCCTATGGCGGCACCTCTTACAGTCAGGTGGACATGCAGTTAAAACTGGCTGCCGACATTATTAAATCTGAAACAACATTGGTGGAAGCCAAGGCCTTTAAACAGATTTCCGTGAGACTGTAAGGCCCGACGTGCTATTAGTTGTGCGTTGCATGTTGCAATATATTATTAGAAAAAGAGACAGAGAATAAATTTCTGTCTCTTTTTTCTTGCAGTGATTTCAGTTTTATGTTATATAACGAAGTGAAGATGTCCTCCTCCCTTTTTTTAGATGGAGGATAACAAATTACAGCAGGTGGTGGGAATATCTCCCAGCAAGTTGCGACGTGAAGCTAGGCCCTTTAGGGAAAACGCTATTAGGAGTTTTTCTTTGGTGAAAACTGAACAATGGCGTTATATAGTGATACATCTTTGTTTAATTTCTGGAATTCTAGGAAGATAGGTAGTATGAGATTTGAATGGAGGAAAGAACATGGATGCAATTTTTACTCGTACCAGTGTGCGAAGTTATGAGGACAAACCAGTTGAAGAAGCGAAAATCGACAAGATTTTGCGGGCGGCTATGGCGGCTCCTTCCGCTATGAACCAGCAGCCCTGGGAGTTTTATGTGGTGACAGATAAAACAAAATTGGAAGTGCTTTCTAAGGCCAGTCCTTATGCGGGGATGGTGGCAAAGGCACCAGCAGCCATTGTGGTGTGTGGACGCAAAGAAAATTTGCTGGTTCCGGAATTAGTACAGGTGGATTTGTCTCTGGCCACGGAAAACATTCTCCTGGAAATTGAGGCACAGGGCTTAGGTGGTGTAATGCTGGGTATCTCCCCTTTGGTAGATCGAATGGAGCGAGTGGCCAGAATTATAAATTTGCCAGCTGATTTGGAAGCTTTTACAGTGGTTCCTTTTGGTTATCCAGCTTCGAAAAATCCGCAGCAGGATCGCTATGATGCAGCTAGGGTACACTACTTGAAATAAAGAGCGGAGTATATTAAAACATTCAGATGCTTGTAAAACATCTGAGTGTTTTTTCTTTCTCAATTATTTATCCATGCATGCTTTCCCTAAAATAAGTGAAATGCTACGCTGAAAAAACAATATTTCTTTGCACATCTATTATGCTGAATAGATGTGCTTTTATTGTTGCAATTAAATCACCATGGCGCTATAGTCATACTGTAATGAAATTAATTTGTAAGTGTAGAAAGAGGATTTTATGTTAGGCAAAAATAAAGGCAAGCAGCTAACGGTGTATGTGCCGGATTATGTGGTGTTTGATTTGGAAACAACGGGGATTTCCTGCTATAGGGACAGTGTAGTGGAAATCTCAGCCATAAAGGTCATCGGGGGAATGATAGAGGATGAGTTTTCCAGCCTGGTAAATCCCCAGTGCAGTATTCCGTATGGTGCATCCAGAGTAAATGGCATTACCGATGATATGGTGGCAGATGCGCCCCTGTTTGATAAAGTACTGGCAGAGTTTATTGAATTTACCGAAGGGATGACTTTGGTAGGGCATAATATCCACAGCTTTGATTTGAAGTTTATATATCGGGACAGTGAGAAGTTTTATGGGAAGGTTCCGGGGAATGATTATGTGGATACCCTGAGATTGGCCAGAAAGTATCTGCCACAGCTGAAGCGGCATAATCTGGTGGTTTTGGCGGAT
>CACZYN010000152.1 GCA_902785445.1 uncultured Anaerovibrio sp. | reverse complement strand
CTTGCGCTAAAATTCCATCGCGATTTATGCTTTCTCATAAGCTCCTGCTCACGAGTCAGCTTGTATAATATAACTCTTTTCAAAATCCTTGTCAACAAGTTTTTTTAATTTTTATCATAAAGCCTTATCATTACGCAGTATTTTATGTATAATAATTGTGTTGTTTTACATGGTTGTTTATGATACTCCTTGGAGGAATTACATATAATGAGATCAATAAATGAGTTAGATTTATCCAGTATAGCTACAGAGCAACCGAATCCGGCTACTGCCTCTATCGATATATTACCGACAATTGATATGTTAAAGCTAATCAACACGGAAGATGCAAAGGTGGCTTTAGCCATCGAATCAGCTTTACCATCCATCAGCCAGGCAGTTGATACAATTGCTCAAAAACTTCGTCAGGGAGGACGGCTTTTTTATGTAGGTGCCGGTACATCAGGGCGGTTAGGCATATTAGATGCTGTGGAATGTCCACCGACCTTTGGTACAGACCCGGATCTGGTTCAAGGCATTATCGCTGGTGGTTATGATGCCATTTTTAAAGCAGTAGAAGGTGCAGAAGATTCCCTTACCCTTGCTGAACAGGATTTAAGTGAACGGAACTTTAATGATAAGGATGTCTTAGTGGGTATAGCCGCTTCAGGGCGCACCCCTTATACCTTATCTGCCTTAAAATTCGCCAAAAAAATAGGGGCAGTTGCTATTTCACTTACTTGCAGTCCTAACTCTCCCATGGAGCAGGCTGCAGATTACGCTATCGTGGTTCAACCAGGACCAGAGGTTATCACTGGTTCAACCCGGTTAAAAGCCGGAACCGCCCAAAAGCTGGTCCTTAACATGCTTTCCACTGGTACCATGATTAAATTGGGCAAGGTATATGGACATCTTATGGTTGATGTAAGAGCCTCCAATCATAAGCTGACCGAGCGGGCAATTCGCATCGTCATGGAAGCCGCAGAATGCTCCCGAGAAATAGCCACCGAGGCCCTTGACCAAGCTAACGGCAAAGCAAAGCTGGCCATTTTCCATATTCTTTCCGGTCAATCTATTGATGAATCCCAACGCCTTCTTGACCAAGCCAAAGGCTATATAGGACAAGCTTTGCAAAAGCTTTCCAAGTAAAATCTCTTTTTCTTTCGTATGAGGTACTTAAATATATGAATTACAAGGATATTGCCAATAAAATATTCCAACTAGCAGGAAATAAAGCTAATGTGCTGGAGGTCAGCCATTGCATGACCAGACTGCGCCTCCATCTGGCTTCATATTCCGATATTGACACAGCTGCTCTGCAGGCTATTGAGGGCGTTTTAGGTGTAAATATCACTGACAATGAACTGCAAATAATCCTGGGACCCGGCCGCGTCACTGGGGTTTATGATGAATTTATGATTCTTTTTGATGATCACAATGAAGAAGCCCCTGAAGAACCATCAGCTCCTGCCATTGGTGATTACAAAACTCTACAGGCTAAAATAAAGGAAAAGAATTCTACACCTTTTAAGCTAATGACCCGGCGAATTGCCAGCATTTTTCTTCCTCTTATTCCCGGATTTATAGCCTGCGGCCTAATTACCGGACTATTAAATATTGGTCTGAAAGTAAATCCTGAATTGGCTGATACTTCAATTACTCAGCTTCTCACAGTAATGGGTAATGCAATTTTCTTTGGCCTTAACATATTCGTTGGTATCAACGCTGCCAAGGAATTTAAAGGCTCCCCCGTAATGGGTGGTATTTTGGCTACTGTAATCAGCCACCCTATGCTGGCAAATATCCAGCTGTTTAACAGTCACCTGGTACCCGGCCGAGGCGGTATAATTGCCGTTTTACTGGTGGCCATTTTAGGCGCCTGGCTGGAAAATAAACTAAAGAAAATTATCCCCGAAATGTTCAACCTGTTTTTGGTTCCTCTTATTGTATTATTGCTAGGTGGATTCACTGCTATCTTGCTTTTGCAGCCATTAGGGGGCATTATTGCCGAACTGATTGGTACTGCCGCTACTGACGCTGTGGCCAAAGGGGGACTTTTTACCGGTTTTATTCTGGGTGGGATGTGGCTCCCACTGGTTATGCTGGGCATTCACCAAACCTTTACCCCTATTCACGCTCAATTATTGTCCCAATATGGTGTTACAATTCTCCTGCCGATTTTAGCCATGGCAGGCGGTGGACAGATTGGGGCTTCCTTGGCAGTATATCTCAAAACTAAAAATAGCTTTCTCAAAAAAACCATTTTATCCGCTTTACCAGTGGGGATAATGGGCATAGGTGAACCACTTATATATGGTGTTACTCTTCCTTTGGGCAAGCCGTTTATCTGTGCTTGCCTAGGTGGTGCTTTTGGTGGTGCTGTTCAAGCCGCCTTTATGGTTGGTTCCACCGCCATGGGTATTTCCGGCCTGCCTTTGGCGGCAGTTACTGATAATATTCCCGTATATATTGCTGGATTATTTACTTCATATATTGCTGGCTTTATCATAACCTGGATTGTGGGATTTGATGACCCAGCGGAAAGGATTGATTAGAATGACAAACGGTGTATCCATATACCTTGGCCTGGATAATAGCCTGGAAGAGAACCTGGAGCTTATCCGCGTGGCTTCCGAAACGGGAATTAAACGGATTTTTACCTCCCTTCATATTCCTGAGACCAACATTGCCAAGCTAAAGAACGAACTAAAAAAAGTTCTGCAATTAGCCCAAAAAGAGCACATGGATGTAATTTCCGATATCTCCCCAGCCACTCTAAAAATGCTGGATATGGACAGTCTTTCTTTGGAGCACTTTGCTCAACTGGGAATAACCACTCTACGATTAGACTTTGGCTTTGACATTGAGGAAATTGCCTCTATGAGCAAAAATGCCTACGGTGTTAAGCTACAGCTAAATGCCTCTACCATTACAAAAGAATATCTCGATTCCCTTATAGAAGCAGGTGTGGATTTCAACCAACTGGATGCCTCCCACAACTTTTTCCCTCGGGAAAATACCGGCCTATCCGAGGAATTTGTCCGTATGAAAACTCAATTGCTTCATGACTACAACATCATGGTAAGTGCTTTTATTCCCAGCTTTAATCGTCCCCGTTCTCCCATTCGGGCTGGGCTGCCTACTCTGGAAATGCACCGGGAAGCATCTTTTGACTTCGCTCTTCGCCATTTGCTGGCCTTGGGAATAGACTCGGTTTTTGTGGGTGATTCCTTACCACATTATGGTGAAATAAAGCTTTTAGGAGCTATAACCCGTGGACAAGGTGTCTTATTACGACCAGATTTATGGACCACCAAGCCTAATGTCATCAAGCTCATTACCCAAAGTTATACCACCAGACTGGACGAAGCCAGAGATGTTATCCGCACGCAGGAAAGTCGCCATTATTTGCAAGAAGCCGGTTTTTCCATTCGACCTGAACAATGCGGGATACGAAATACCGGTTATATTACTTTAGATAATGAAAACTACGGCCGTTATCAAGGGGAACTGCAAATCCTGAAAAAGGATATGCCGGCAGACTATCGGGTTAACATTGTTGCTTCCCTCTCTAACACAGAAATGCACTTAGTTAACTATCTTACTCCGGGAACAAAATTTAAGTTTTTGCTGTAATCTAGTGTACTGGCATGGGGTCAAAACATCATTGTGTCAGTGCACTAAAAAGGCGTGGAAAATGAAACACACATTTTCCACGCCTTATTTTTATACATCTACCAAATCAACCATGTGAAGCTGCTCGTCTCACAACATCATAATCCGAATCCTTGGCCTTTACGAAGCCGTTAAGTTTAACTGCCCGCATACCATTTCCGCAATTTGGATCACTGTCAGTCATGCGTTCAAAGGCTGTGGTCAGTCGGCTGATAATATCCGGTGATACGCCTGGAGCTGCTGCGATAGCATCCTTTGGAATAGGGTCCGTCATAAAGATTATGTCAAGGTTTGCCGCTGCTGCAGCTCCTGCTGCATCAAAGGCCTCATTATAGGTAGCACCAGCTTCAATTTCTCCATTAAGCACACCTTCAATTACCTTGCCATGGCTGCCCATGAATCTGGTTGAACCGAAGAAGGAATCTGGATTCTTGCCATTTTCCAGCAAAGCTGCTTTCGGATAAACATAACCGGAAGCCGATTTCTTGTCTACGAAACCGAAGGAACGTCCCTGCAAATCATTCAAAGATTTAATACCGCTACCCTTCTTGGCAATGATATAACCGGTGTAGGTATTGCCATTATTAACCTTTGGTGTAACCAGTGGTGTAATGTTAAACTGATCCTTCGCAGCTACGTAAGTTGCTGGCGAGAACCAACCAAAATCAGCCAGCTTATTCCGCAAGGAATTACCGATAGCATCATAGTCCTTAACTATGATAATTCTAGCCTTAAGGCCAGCATTCTTTGCCACCTGATTAAGCATTGGCACATAGTTTTCTTTAATCTTCTCCGGTGCCGCAAATGGATTAACGGCGAAGATAATCTCGTCCTTATCCTTAAACTTAATGGCAACTTTCTGAATTTCTTCACTAACATCCAGCAAAGAACCGGCATATTCTCTGATTTTCACTAAGCTATCCATCTGACGGCTGACACTGGAACTGGTCTCTTGGGTATTTCCTGCAATTTCCACAGTTGTATGACCGATTCCCTCAATAACCTTAGCCATTTCATCAGTGGTTTCACACTGCTTAGTGGACATCATGGTCAGGCTGTTAACAACCTTTTCAATCTCATGGATATTACTA
>CACZYN010000151.1 GCA_902785445.1 uncultured Anaerovibrio sp. | reverse complement strand
ATGAATTAGCAAAAGCCGAGGAGGCCGGAGCAACCCTGGATAAAATCCTCAGTGACGGTGAGAAATTGTTGGCTATTTTTGATGTTATTGTTTCCAAGGAAAATGATAATCGGGAAAAAATCGAAGAGGCCATAATGCGGTTGAAACTGCCGGAAGAATAATTATCAAATATTAATTGATTATTTGACTAAGGGCGTGATTTTTTGTCTGGTATGAAAATTTTAATAGTGGACGAATCAATGCTTTTTAGAAGTATGTGTTCCCGCGAAATCAGAAATGAAGCTAATACGGATTGTGATATAGATAAAGTCGGTGATGCCCATGAAGCATTACGACGCATAGCCGACAATGAGCCTACTGGCATACTGGTCAACACACGATTGACAGGTATGTCCGGTTTTGATTTTATTCGCGAGGTTAAGCGGAAATATAGTTCAAAAATTATTGCCATCAGCACCATGGAAGAAGACCGTGGTATGGCCATGTCAGTAGGGGCCAATGAGTTTATCATTAAGCCTATTGGTGTAGCCGCCTCCAAAACAGAGTTTTTGCAGATGGTTGCCAAGCGCGTTGTCGAGCTTTCTAAAGGGGTGCAGGTTGTAGCCAAGGTTTCGCCAAGAGAGGGTGGATGGTGCAAGTTGGTGGCTATCGGATCATCAACAGGTGGTACCGAGGCATTGTCGGAGGTTTTGTCCCATTTGCAGGCCCCAATGCCACCGGTTTTAGTGGTCCAGCATATCAGCCCTACTTTTTCTAAGCTGTTTGCGGAACGTCTTAATAATGAGTGTCCGTTGCCAGTTAAAGAGGCTGAAAATGGAGAAGTGGCCAAGGAAAACACCATTTATATTGCACCAGGTGACAAGCATATGTCTGTTACCGGCTCAATTAATTCTATAACTATATCTTGTAAGGCCGGGGAAAGAATACATGGTGTTACTACTTCGGCGGATGTATTGTTTGAGTCAGTGGCCAAGCTGATTGGCAATCGGGCTGTAGGAGTCATATTAACTGGTATGGGGGTAGATGGTGCAGCTAAGTTATTGGAGATGCGCAAGGCTGGAGCCCGAACTTTAGGACAGGATGAGGCATCTTGTGTAGTGTATGGTATGCCTAAGGCGGCTTTCAATATGGGAGCTGTGGAAAGACAGGTAAGTCTACAAAATATGGCCAGGGAAATTACCGCATTGGTTCATAATATATAAAAGCGACTGAAAGCAAAGATTCAGTCGCTTTTTGTTTTGCTTTTTTTCAGTTAATAAAATAAGAGCATTACGATACCGCCGGAGGTAGACATGGCCACCATGAAGAATTTAAGTATAGGCTGGGGGGCCAGTCGGGTAAGCTTGGCACCTAGATATGCACCTACTGATTGGCCGACGAGAGTTTGGATAAATATGAGAAAATCCAGCTGTCCGTTTAAAATATATCCCATACCTCCTGCAATGGAAATGGGCAAAATTACCATCATGCAGGTACCGATGGCGTAAAGAACCGGTACGCCAAAGATTATCATCAGGGTAAGTTGAATAAAGGCCGCCGCTCCAATACCAAAGGTTCCGGATATAAGACCATTGAGACATCCGGCGATACTGCCGTATATATAGAGCTTGTTTCCTTCCAATAAACCAGCCCGGGGAGGAAAATGCTTATTTAACCATTCCGGCTGATATACTTTGGTGTACAGCAGGATGGCCGACAGTACCATAATGGAACCGGACATTTTCCCTAAAATATCCGATGGTATGATATTGGAAATATTGGCCCCCATAAAGGCACCAATCATGCCACTAATACCTAGAACAGCGCCAGTTTTGGGGATAACATTTCCCTCTTTGAAATGGCTGTAGGCACCGGACATTGTGGTAAAGACCATAGCGGAAAGAGCCACCGCCAGGGCAGTATGAATTGGTACCCCAAAGCCAACCGTTAAAAGGGCAATGGTGATACCAGCTCCGCCAATACCAATAAAACCGATTATCATACCCATTATAAGCATGGAAATAAATAACATGATATTACCTTCTATTCTTCGTATTCTGATTCACAATATATGAAAGTATAGCATAGGGGGGCTTTCTTGTCGAATACTACATAGAAGCATTGATAGGAGCCGTGCTGTCAGCATTAGGACGCACCAAAGTTTTCCTGTAGAGCCTGACAGAATTGCTGAGAAGGTTTGGAAAAAATCTGATTTTTTTTCCAGGCTATATATGGCTGGTCGTATATGGTATGGTTTAGCGGACGGGTACAGATATTTGTTCCGGTGGTATTCACGATACCCGCAAAGGAAATGGCGTAGCCCAGGCCTGCATGTACCATCAGGGTGGCATTATACAGCAGGGTATATGAACCGACTATATTCAGCTCATCCAGAGGCTTGTTCAGCCATTTGAGCAGGTCTTCGGCATGGGTGCCGGAGGACAGGGTTTGACGGGAAAGCAGCAGCGGTTTATCCCAAAGATCACTGGGGGAAATCTGTTCTTTTTGCGCCAATTCATCATCCTTTTGCATAAAAACAACCCAGCGGTCCTGCGATGGAACAGGCAGAAGAATATATTTGTTCGGATCCAGTTTTCCGTAAATATAGGCAAAGTCAATAAGTCCCCGTTCCAAATGGTAGCGAATGGTTTCACCATCACCGCTTATGATGTGAAAATGTACATTAGGGTGCTTATTTTGTAATGCTTTGGCCACCTGGATAACCAGCCCAAAATTTACAGATTCACCGGCACCAATTCGAATATCTCCCCGAATATCTTCCTGGTGCAGAAGTTCCTGCTCGGTTTTTTCTACCAGTGAAAGGATTTCCTCGGCCCGACGGCGAAGTAAAAGACCATCGTCGGTCAGAGTGATTTGGCGGGGTTCCCGTATGAGAAGCTGTTTGCCATATTCATTTTCCAAATCCATTATTTGCCGGGAAAGGGTAGGCTGGGTAAGGTGAAGCTTTTCTGCAGCCCGGGAAAAGCTCTTTTCTCTGGCCACGGTTAGAAAATAATTCAAAACCCGTAATTCCATGGTAAAACCTCCTAAGTATCAGCGTTCTTGGGTATATTATACGGGTAAATATCTATTACTGTAAAGCATAGAAGAGTATTTTCTATAGGTATTGGTATTAGAAAATGCTTTTTGCTATACTTTAACCATCAAGAAAAAGTATAGTGGCTGAGCAGGGAGGAAATACCATGAACAAGGCAATAAAGCAAATTTTGGCAGGTATGTTGTGTGCAGGTGTGATGGCGATAGGTATAAGTGCAGAGGCAGCAACACAGGAGGGAATTGTTATGCGGAGTGCAGAGCAGCACAGTGATCGGGCCATTAAGGCTGAAAAATTAAATTTGACCAGTGAATGGGATAAGGTCTTTGCTAAAAGTGAGGCCGTAAACCATAAGAAGGTAACTTTCGTAAATCGGTATGGAATTACCTTAGCTGCCGATATGTATATTCCAAAGGGAGCGAAGGGGAAGCTGGCAGCTTTAGCGGTAAGCGGACCGTTTGGCGCAGTTAAGGAACAGTCCTCTGGGCTTTATGCGCAGGAAATGGCGAAAAGAGGGTATTTGACTATTGCCTTTGACCCATCCTTTACCGGGGAAAGTAGCGGTGCCCCAAGGTATGTGGCTTCCCCGGATATCAATACCGAGGACTTTTCTGCAGCGGTGGATTTTCTTTCCGTTCAGGAAAATGTTGATCCGGAGCGTATTGGTATAATCGGCATCTGTGGTTGGGGTGGTATGGCCATCAATGCTGCGTCCATGGATACCCGGATTAAGGCTACAGTGGCTTCTACTATGTACGATATGACCAGAGTCAGTGCCAATGGGTATTTTGACTATGAAAAGGATGCTGCGACGCTTGCCAAGGAGCGTTATGCCAATCGGCAGGCACTGAACAACCAGCGTACCGAGGATTACAGGAATGGTTTTTATAAAAATGCCGGGGGTGTACCGGATGTTTTACCGGAGGACGCACCTTGGTTTGTGAAAGATTATTTCACATATTATAAGACGAAGCGGGGCTATCATCCTCGATCCCTTAACTCCAATGGGGGCTGGAATGTGACTTCCGGTCTTTCACTGATGACTATGCCAATTTTGCAATATAGTGGTGAAATTCAAAGCGCTGTAATGGTTCTCCACGGTGAAAAGGCTCATTCCCGTTATTTCGGCGAGGATGCCTTTAAAAAGCTCAAGGGTGAAAATAAAGAGTTGGTAATAGTTCCGGGAGCATCTCATATCGATTTGTATGATAATATGGCAAAAATTCCTTTTGATAAAATTGAGAATTTCTTTAAGAAAAATTTGAAATAAAAAAGCACTAAGCCAGTACTGACAGTCAGTTCTGGCTTTTAGTGCTAAATAATGTAAAAAGAAGGAGCTGTGTATTATGAACAAATTATTTAAAAAGCCGTATTTCTTTGTTTAGGAGGGATTGTTATGGCCAGTTCAATGGCAGGAGCTCAGTCAATTCGTACACCGGAGGGAAATATGCCAATGGTGCATTGGGCTGTGCTGGAATCTACCCCAGGGGATATGATGGCCATGGCTCAAATCGGCGGAAAGACTGTAGCACCACAGACCGCCAAGGCATTTTTCCAAAAGACAGAATCAATGTTTACTTCCAGCCATATTGTTGAGAATTTGGAAACTAAAATTCCATTAAGTACAAAAGGATTTCACTCTAATGTCGTAACTAAATAACATACAAGGATGGTTTTTCAGATGCGTACTGGTAGGTGAAATAGGGTGAACAGACGAGAATTTT
>CACZYN010000150.1 GCA_902785445.1 uncultured Anaerovibrio sp. | reverse complement strand
TCTCAAGATCGCCGTCAGTTTCGTCTGCAAAATCCCAGACATCAATATTATTTGTTGATGTTCCTCCGATCTTGACTGTACCTTTTTCGCCAAAAATATAAAGTGTTTCTTCAAGATTTTTCGGGTAAACATTCGTAGTACCCTCAATAGTGGCAACAGCACCGTTTTTGAACTTCACGACAGCCATTCCAACGTCCTCGGCTTCAAGATAATTGTGGAACTGCTGTCTTGTTGTTCCGTAGACTTCATCGACCTCGTTACCGAACATCCAACGGAGCAGGTCAATACCATGAATACACTGATTCATCAAAGCACCGCCATCCTGGGCCCAGGTTCCCCGCCAAGGAGCCTGCTTATAATAATTTTCATTACGGTTCCAACGTACATTAATTGAGCCGTGGGACAGCTTGCCAAAGCGTTTGGTCTCAATGGCCTTACGTAGCTTCTGCACAGCAATATTAAATCTGTTTTGATGACAAGCCGATACCTTAACTCCCTTTTCCTTGGAAAGGTCGATAATCCGCTGAGCATCATCGATATTCATAGCCATTGGCTTTTCTATGATTACATTAATGCCTTTTCCTATGCAATAAAGAGCAATTTCCGCATGAAGACCACTTTCTGTGGCAATGGATACCAGCTCCGGTTGCTCCTTGTCCAACATTTCCTTGTAATCTGTATAACGCTTGATGGATTCCTCCTCATTCAAATCGCGTTTTTCCAAGAGGCTTTCCATAGCATCTGTCAGTGGGTCGCACACGGCTACTATTTCCAGTTGATTATTTACTGCAGCGATAATGTGGTTTACGGCAATACGACCACAGCCAATTAATGCATACTTCATTTTACAACCTCCAATATCTCATGCCGGATACATCCAGCTCATCCTTGCGGTATAAGCTCTTTACGTCAATAAGAACCTTTTCGTTATCAGGTAATTCCGCCTTAAACATCTCTTTAAGCTGCATCATGGACAAACTCCGGTACTCCTTATGCCCCACAGCCACAATAATGCAATCCGCCTCAGGCATCTCTGTCATTGGGACCAAATCCACGCCATATTCCAGCTTGGCGACTGTCTTATCCGCCCAGTTATCCACTACTACCGGATCAATATCATATTCCTTTAGGCGATGGATGATGTCCACAACCTTGCTATTACGGGTATCCGGACAGTTTTCCTTGAAGGTAATACCCAAAATAACTACCGTTGCCTTCTTCGGAGCCATCCCGGCCTCAATCATCTGCTTAATGGCTGCATCGGCCACATAGCCCCCCATGCTGTCATTTACCTTGCGACCGTTAATAATGATCTGGCTGTGATAGCCATATTTCTCAGCCGCATTGGTGAGATAATAGGGATCCACACCGATGCAGTGGCCACCCACCAGACCAGGTTTAAATCCCAAGGCATTCCATTTAGTATTCATACCAGCAATCACCTCGGCGGTATCAATGCCCATTTTATCGCAAATCATGGCTACTTCGTTAACAAAGGCAATATTTATATCCCGCTGACTGTTTTCCACGACCTTAACCGCTTCTGCCGTCTTGATGGTAGACACTGGAAAGGTTCCCGCCTTGATAACGATGTCATAAACTTTTTTTATAACCTGGGCAGATTCCTCATCCATACCAGAAACAATTTTCTGGATATTGGTAAGCGTATGCACCCGATCCCCTGGGTTGATGCGCTCAGGGGAATAGCCGATTTTCCAGTCCACACCGCATTTCAAGCCGGACTCTTTTTCAATAATCGGCACGCAAATATCCTCAGTTACCCCTGGGTAAACCGTTGATTCAAATACTACCACGGTGCCCGATTTAATATTCTGGCCGACGGTTCTGGAAGCCCCCTCCACCGGCCGTAAATCCGGAGAATTATCTTCATTTACCGGCGTTGGCACAGCCACAATAATAAATTTAGCCTCAGACAATTTATTGGGATCGGCAGTGAAATCCACAGTGCTGTTCTTAATAGCCGCCCCGA
This sequence comes from uncultured Anaerovibrio sp., assembly GCA_902785445.1. Lineage (GTDB taxonomy): Bacteria > Bacillota > Negativicutes > Selenomonadales > Selenomonadaceae > Anaerovibrio. The sequence goes on along the minus strand of CACZYN010000150.1, from coordinate 2,832 downwards.
TTTCATTGGTGGAATCTATACCGTTTTTATACTCCTCAACCCGCTTTTCATTGATATCAAAACCAATTACCTTTATATGCTTGGCAAACTCCACCGCTATGGGCATGCCCACATAGCCGAGGCCTACCAAGGCCAACTTATCTTTGCCAGATATGAGGTTTTCATATATATCTTTATAGGCCATCACTAAATCTCCTTAAACTTTTAGTTTTCAAACCGCTATCACTTTTTCATTCACTTCATCTGGTGTCTTATAGGTACTAACTACCTTATGAAGAGCTTCCCGCACGGCGTTATCATCCATCACGCAGGCGTTTCTCAGTATTTCTAGATTTTTGTTTATAACTTCAAAGGATATTGCCTCATCCTGCTCAATAAATATCTTCTTGTTACTGGTTTTCCGTAAATCTGCCGAAGCAACTAATAGCTCCTCATAGAGTTTTTCTCCTGGTCTAAGGCCAGTTTCCACAATTTCTATACCATCAGCACCGCTAAGCTTTATCATGTTTTCAGCAAGATCCAATATTTTGACTGGTTCTCCCATATCCAAGACAAACAGTTCGCCATTTTGAGCCATAGCGCCGGACTGCAGCACCAGCTGACTGGCTTCCGGGATAGTCATAAAGTAGCGAATAATCCGCTTGTCAGTAATGGTAATTGGTCCGCCACTGGCAATCTGTTTCTTAAAGAGTGGTATGACTGATCCAGCAGAACCCAGCACATTCCCAAATCTGGTGGCACTGTACTTTACTTTCCCAAAGGTACTGTAGCTTTGAACAATCATCTCGCACATACGCTTAGTGGCCCCCATCACGTTGGTAGGGTTTACTGCCTTATCAGTGGATACCATCATAAAGCGTTCTGCGTTGTGCTTTTCACAAAGTTCTACAACATTAAGGGTGCCAAAAACATTGTTTTCCACTGCCTCAATGCAATTCTTCTCCATAAGTGGCACATGCTTATGAGCAGCTGCATGAATAACTATCTGTGGTTTATGATTATTAAATACCTTTTCTAAGCCATCTTTGTTGGTAATGGAAACAATTTCCACCACAACATTCATTGCTTTTTTATATTGAATTCGCAGTTCCTGCTGGATATCGTAGGCCCCATTTTCGTAAACATCCAAAATTATCAGCTTTTTGGGGGACATCTTGGCAATCTGGCGACAAAGCTCAGAGCCAATGGATCCACCGCCGCCGGTAATCATTATCACCTTGTTCTTGTAATAATTACAAGTATCATCGTCCAAAACATCCAAAGCTTTCCTAAAGAGAAGTTCTTCAACTTCAAAGGAGCGCAATACACGTTTATTCCCAGCACTCTGAACAGTAGGATAGTCATATACCTTTAGCTTAAAGCCATTACTCTGATAAAAATTATAGAGCTCCTTACGGCGCTCAACTGACATATTTGGTATAGCCAAAACCACCAGGTTAATACCAGCTTCCCGTAGTTCAACCAAGGTATCACTACTGTCCTCCGACTTAACCTCCAAGCCATGAATTGTTCGCCCAACTTTATTTTTTTTATTGTCAATAAAATACATTGGGGCATACCTAGATGAGGGATTTTCTCGCAAATCTTCCGCTAATGAAACCCCTACGGTACCTGCCCCGACAATAGCTATTTTTACCTTACCAGACTCCGGAGTGGGCTCAGCAATAACTCGCCCTCCGGTAAAAACTTTTAAAAGAAGGCGGGATATTTCTCCACGCTTATCATTCCTGCCGCCACACTTATAAGCATACCTGTACACCATTCTTATAGTTAAAGCACACAGGGTATTGGTGCAACATAAAGCAATGAGTTTAGCAGCTGAAATATTCGGATCCATAACCAGTTCATCTATTATCAAGTACAGAACCGTTGCTATACCGTCAGCCAGTAACAAGCGAATATAACACTGTATACCGCCATACCGCCAAATCTGCCGATATATATTCCATTCCAAGCGGCTTCCAAAAATAAAAACAGCCGCAACGATGGTATGAAGCAAAATGCCATAATCATCCAGTCTCCCGGCTCCCTGATAAAAAGCCAGCATCAACAACGCAACGAACAAGAAAATTATTGCATCATATGTAATTAACGAAACACTAATCGTAAAAAACTTTTTCATAAACACGATCCCATTTATATACCATATGGTTATTTTCCCACAGAAAATCTCAGTTTTAATTATACTATTGTGCTGTACTAAACGCAATTGCAGTTAATGAGTATTTACATTGAAGAATACAAATAAAATACAGACCACTGGATCGCAACGAACCAGTAGCCTGTATTAATATGTATCTAGAAGTTGTTATACAAATGCGAATTAATTTACTCTATTTTATTTTATAAACAACAATTGTACTGGATGCTGCTACCTCCTCCAATTCATTAATATCAGCTACAAAGTGCGGTGTTACATCTAACGTATGCACAATATGAGTCACACCTGCATTTTTAGCTTTAGTTATTGCTCCTGGAACATTATTAAAAACATCAAACATTAATTCTTTCCTATAACTAATACACTCATTTACATTGGAATTGTTAGTCCCCAACATATCAATTCCCTCCATAAACTGCTGACGTTCGGAAAATAAGCCATATAAATAGTAACTTTTGTTTCCGCTAATAATCGCTTTATCTGACATCACGACAGATGAACAGGCGGTCTTATCCCTAATCCATGACAGAGCAATACTATCTTCATATCTCATTACTCCCATATCATCCTGATTAAGTTCTTCAATCGGCGCCCCAAAATGAAATCTAGCAACACCTTCCGCCATTTGTCTTATAACACCCTGATTTGAATACGTACAAAATAAAAAAAAC
>CACZYN010000149.1 GCA_902785445.1 uncultured Anaerovibrio sp. | reverse complement strand
CAACGACATGAGCAATGACATGAGCAATCTTACCGAGTGCTCCAATCTCATGAAGAAGGCAGCCGAGGATAGCATGGAAGGTGTCAAGGGCGGACAAGTTACTGTTAGACGGGCCATTGATACCATGAATGAAATGTCCAAGCAGATCAACGAATCCTCCGTTATTGTGGAGACCTTGGGCGAGCGTTCTGCCAATATAGTTCAGGTTATTGAAACCATTGCCAATATTGCCAGCCAGACCAATCTGTTGGCACTGAATGCAGCTATTGAGGCAGCCAGAGCAGGTGAAGCTGGTCGTGGATTTGCAGTAGTAGCTGAGGAAGTTCGTAAATTGGCTGAGCAGTCTGAGACGGCTACTCAGAGTATCTCCAATATGATTATGAGTATTCAGGAAGATACTACCAAGGCTGTAAAGGCCATGAAGGAAAACAACGAGGGCGTTCAGAACGGTACCAAGATTGTGGCTGAAGCCGGTGAAGCATTTAAGCAGATTTCTGAGTTGATTGACAATATGTATAATCAAATTGATGTATCTTTGGATGCTATCGCTAAGACTGGTCGTTTGTGTAATGATATTCAGGGAGTTATGTCCAATGTAGTTGAACTGGGTGACCGGTCCAATGAAGAGGCTCAGGGTGTTAGTGCTTCCACTGAGGAGCAGGCAGCTATGATGGATGAGATTTCCAAGGCAGCTCACTCTTTGGCAACCTTGGCACAGGGCTTGCAGAATGAAGTTAGCAAGTTTAGAGTATAAGTTAATTAAGTAATATTTACAGGATGTGGTGGATGTTTAACAGTCCATCACATCCTTTTTTATTTTCGTGTATTGATTTTTTATTGTTTAATATTCTGATTATTGCAGGAAAATTTAAAGCTGTATAGAATATGACACTCTAGGGACAGGAATATAATTCCTGTCTTAATCAGGGCAGGTGAATGTTGTGTGGAGACAACCTTCCCTGCCATATTTTTGTGCAAGAAAGAGAGGTTAACCAGGTATGAAGAAAGTTCTTATGTTGGCGGGAGATTTTGCTGAAGATTATGAGGTAATGGTTCCGTTTCAGGCGTTAGGAGTTGCCGGGGTACAGGTAGATGTTGTTTGCCCGGGCAAGAAGAGTGGCGAAGCCATTAAGACGGCGATTCATGATTTTGAAGGGGACCAGACTTATTCAGAAAAACCAGGGCATCTGTTTATTTTGAATGCTACCTTCGATAATGTTTCCGCTGAGGATTATGATGGTTTATATATAACCGGCGGTAGGGCACCGGAATATATTCGTCTTGATCCAAAGGTTATTAGCATTACCAAGTATTTTATGAACAACAATAAGCCTGTTGCGGCTATTTGTCATGGAATCCAGGTTCTCACGGCTGCTGATGTGGTTAAGGGTCGTACATTGACAGCTTATCCAGCTGTTGGTCCTGATGTAACAGTGGCTGGTGGTAATTTCCAGAATGTAGACGTGGATAAGGCTGTAGTAGATGGAAATCTGGTTACTTCTCCGGCTTGGCCAGGAAACACAGCAATTTGCAAGGAATTCCTGAAAATTTTAGGCTAAAAACACTTTTTAATCAGTATATTTGTTAGTAAAAAATATAACAAAAAATTAGTAATGGAGCAGGAGGAATACTTGCTTTTATACACTATTTAAAGTTATAATTACTATGATGCTTAAGAGGGAGAAATACCCAAATCAGCAATAGTTGTCGAAGCAGTATTCCGCTGTTCCATACACAATGGCTCATTTGAGGTTATTTGTAGTTTTCTCAGGGAGAACAGGGTGCATGCTGTTTGACCTGAGTTTTTTTATATATTTTATTAAAATAGGGGCGTGAGATCAGATTGGAAGGAAAACTGAAGTTATACGGGTTTAACAACCTGACCAAATCCCTTAGCTTTAATATCTATGATATTTGTTATGCTAAGACACCTAGAGAGCAGCAGGATTATATTAAGTACATTGATTCACAGTATAATTCTGAGCGTCTCACCAAAATATTGTTTAGGGTAACTGAAATGATTGGTGCCCAGGTTTTGAGTGTGTCCAAACAGGATTACGATCCTCAGGGAGCCAGTGTAACTTTTTTAATTGCTGAAGAAGCTGCTATGGCTTCCGGGTACAAGAAGCCATTAGGCAATACTGTGGTGAAACAGGTAGGAGATACTGTATTGGCCCATTTGGACAAAAGCCATGTTACAGTTCATACCTATCCGGAATTTCACCCGGAAACCAGTATAGCTACCTTCCGAGTTGATATAGATGTAGCCACCTGTGGCGAAATCACCCCATTGAAAACTTTGGACTATTTGATTGGCATGTTTGATTCGGATATTATCACCATGGACTATCGTGTACGGGGCTTTACCCGGGATCTATCCGGCAAAAAGCTGTTCATGGACCATGATATTACCTCTATCCAGAATTTTATCGATAAAAAAACCATTGATAGATATGATACCGTTGACGTAAACGTGTATCAGGCCAATTTGTTCCATACTAAAATGCTCATCAAGGAGCTGGATTTGAAGAATTATCTCTTCAATACGGATATTTATGAAATACCACCGAAAACCAGACTGGAAATTCATGATAATCTTCGCAAGGAAATGATTGAAATTTTCAGCGGGGTAAATGTTTTCTAAGGAGATCGGGATGGAATATTTTTCTCAGGACCGGGCGCCAATTTTGGAAGCGTTGGAGAAAATGAAGCGGGCGCGGCTGGTTCCTTTTGATGTGCCGGGACATAAACGCGGTCGGGGCAATCCTGAACTGACGGATTTTTTGGGGGAGAAATGTCTTTCCGTGGATGTTAATTCCATGAAAATGCTGGACAATCTCTGTCATCCCGTGTCTGTAATAAAAGATGCTGAAAGATTGGCGGCGGAAGCCTTTGGCGCCGCCCATGCTTTTTTTATGGTGGGAGGAACCACCTCGGCGGTACAGGCCATGGTGCTTACTGCCTGCAAGCGGGGGGACAAGATTATCATGCCCCGCAATGTGCATCGGAGTGCCATTAATGCTCTGATATTATGCGGGGCTCTGCCTGTATATGTTAATCCCCAGATGGATTCTATGCTGGGGATTTCCCTGGGTATGAGTGTTCAGGATGTGGAGAAGGCCATTCGGGAAAATCCTGACGCCAAGGCAGTGTTTGTCAATAATCCTACCTATTATGGTATATGCTCGGACATAAAATCTATAGTTAAGCTGGCCCATGAGCATAATATGCTGGTTTTGGCCGATGAGGCCCACGGCTCTCATCTGTATTTCAGTGATAAGCTTCCGGTGGCAGCCATGCATGCCGGGGCTGATATGGCGGCCATTTCCATGCATAAATCCGGTGGATCCCTTACCCAGAGCAGTATGCTCCTCATTGGGGGAGCAGTATCTGAGGGCTATGTGCATCAGATTGTAAATCTCACGCAAACCACCAGTGCTTCCTATCTTCTCCTGGCTAGTCTGGATGTTTCTAGGCGGAATATGGCCCTGCGGGGCAAGGAAATAATCGACCGGATTATTGAGCAGGTGGAATATGCCCGGGATGAAATTAATTCCATCGGGGATTATTACGCCTATTCCAAGGAATTAATTAACGGCGATTCGATTTTTGATTTTGATATTACCAAGCTGTCGGTATATACCCGGTCCATTGGGTTGGCCGGGATTGAGGTTTACGATTTGCTGCGGGACGAGTACGATATTCAGACGGAATTTGGGGATATTGCCAATTTGTTGGCCTATGTATCCATTGGTGATCGCCCTAAGGACATAGAGCGCCTGGTATCGGCCTTGGCGGAAATTCGTCGCAATTACCGGCAGACCGGGCGCAAGATGCTGAAGGCAGAATACATCAGCCCTCAGGTTATCCATCCGCCTCAGGAGGCCTTTTACAGTGCTAAGGAGTCCTTGCCAATTGATGAAAGTGCCGGACGGGTTTGCAGTGAGTTTGTAATGTGTTATCCGCCGGGTATCCCTATATTGGCCCCAGGCGAAATGATTACCGATGAAATCTTGCAGTATATTCGTTATGCTAAGAAAAAGGGCTGTTCTATGACTGGCCCGGAGGATATGGAGATAAAAAATCTCAACGTGATGAAGTAAGGTGATTTGAATTGGAGCTTTGGTACACGGAAAACCACACAGAGAATGTTAAATTTTCAGTAAAGGTGGATAAACAGTTATATTCCGGTAAAAGTGAATTCCAACGGATAGATATATTTGAGTCGGCGGAATTTGGCCGTATGATGACCTTGGATGGGTACTTGATGCTCACGGAAAAGGATGAATTTATCTATCATGAAATGATTACCCATGTGGCTATGTGCGTCCATCCTGATGTTAAAAAGGTATTGGTAATTGGCGGCGGGGACGGAGGAACTGTCCGGGAGCTGGCTAAATACAGCCAGATTGAGACCATTGATTTGGTGGAAATAGATGACCAGGTGGTGGAGGTCAGCAAGAAATATTTGCCTCAGACTGCCTGCCAGCTGACTGATCCGCGAGTACATTGCTTTTTTGAGGACGGCTTAAAATATATTCGTCGGGTAAATGACGAGTACGACCTTATAATTGTTGATTCCACGGATCCATTTGGTCCGGGAGAAGGGCTGTTTACCCGGGAGTTTTATGGCAATTGCTTCAAGGCTCTTCGGGAGGAGGGTATAATGGTCAATCAGCATGAGAGTCCTTTTTATGAAGGGGATGCTGAGGCCATGCAGCGGGCCCATAAACGCATTTGTCAGTCCTTCCCTATAAGTCGGGTTTATCAGGTGCATATTCCTACTTATCCGTCAGGACATTGGCTCTTTGGGTTTGCTTCCAAGAAGTATCATCCGGTAAAGGGCGTGGACTGGAATCGT
>CACZYN010000148.1 GCA_902785445.1 uncultured Anaerovibrio sp. | reverse complement strand
TATGTCACCGTAGCCGGAAATATCAATGCGCGGATCAAGCTTTTTGGCCAAGGACATGTCTACCCCAGCGCCATAGAAGGTTATATCCATTTTATCCCCTGGAACCATGTCACCATAAAAGCCAATCCTGCCACCGGTTGCAAAATGTGCCGAAAAGAAATCCACATGAACGTTGTTATTGGCATAGGTAAATGCGCCCCTAATATCATCAGCTTCAATTCCCTGCCAGCTTACCCCTGAGGAATTAACATTACCCAGCATCTGCACCGCCGGAATATCGTTAATATTTCCTTTCACCAGAAAACTACCAGATACCGTACCAGTTATCTGGCTCAAGGCTGGCACCTCCGTGGATAAGGCAGCCAAAGAAATATTTTCTCCGTCTAGCTTGGCAGTAAAATTCTGGCTCTTGGCATCATAATCACCACTGCCCTTTACGTGCCCACCAAATATATCCGCCGACACATCACCCACAGTTACTGCACCGTCAGCATACCGCACTTTGGCTATACAATTGGAAAATTCATAACCCTTAATTTCACCATTCTTTATCTTTACATCAGCATCCACCGTTGGATTCTCTGCATCTCCCACTACTCGGGCAGAAAATGCCACCGGACCACTGTATGGTAAATTCTTAATCAAGACTCCCGGTTCAAAACCATCAGAGGCCACAAGCAAATCCAGTATTGGCTTGCCTTCTACAAACTTAACTTTTCCCTTGGCCGTTGCAGCTTGTCCAGCCGTAGTAGCCGACATAAATACCTGGGCTTCCTTTTGATCGAATACCAACAGCCCCTTGATGTTCTCCACCTTGGTATCCAATATAGTCACCTGGCCATCAGTAAGCTCCAACTGACCTGTATAATAAATATCTTCACCACATACCTCACCGGCCACCATTAATTTTGGCACCCGACCGGCAATATCCTTCACTGTATCTTCCGGGATAACGCCCTTTGGAATCAGTGGTACGTATTTTTCCAGCTCAGCATTTTGAACCGTCACATCAAAGGTCTGGCGATTGCTGCCTACATTGGCCGATAGCTTGACCTCTGCCCCCTGATTACGGGCCATTCCCTTCAAATTAATTGCCGGATAGTCCGCAAAATCCAAAACTCCCTGTATATCCTCTACCAGCAAATCCTGCCCATTAAACCCCAGTTTTAACGTGGTATCATCCACATGGACCTTGCCGGTAAATTTGCTTTCGCTAGGCTCTTCTGAAATAAGATCAGAGAAATTCCAGCTGCCATCCGGCCGCTGATGAATATCTGCTTCTACCCCAGAAATATACACTTCGCGGATTCCCTCCGAGGCGCTATTTTTAAACATGCTTAAATAGCTGAAGCCCACTTTGGCGTCAGCTACTTTGGCAATCAGATTATCACTTTTATCATAGATTGCCACATCCTGTATCTCTATTTCATTAAACGAGCCCACCTTCACCAGCCCGATATCTACCTTGGTAGACAACAGCTCACTGGCCATAGCAGCACCATTTTCCGCTGCCATGGTCATAAAACTGGTGGATGAGATATACCCGTATATTAATGCCACCAGCAACACCATAATAGCTGCTGCTCCGGCCAGCCCCGTAAATTTACGGTTCATGGGTCTCCTCCTAAACGAAAAGTGACCGCTTTCGCCAGTCACTTTTCCCTAAAACAGTGAATACTATTTATTCACTGGCTCAGCCTTAAACTTATTTAAATCCAAATCTACCATTATACCCATAGCCCGGTCCAAATCGGCCTTGCTACTGTTATACTTATACAACGCTTTATAGTAATTGCTATGAGCGGTAGTAAGTTTTTCCTCCGCATCCATAACATCAAGGTTGGTACCAACACCAGCCCCATATCTTACCTGAGCGATTTTATAATCCTCTTTGGCCTTCTCTACAGCTACCTTAGCCGTATCAATGCTTTTGGCTGCAGAAATCAAATTTGAATATGCAGTCTTTACTTCCAAGTCACCATTTTCCCGTGCACTAAGAGCTTCTTCCTTGGCCTTTTCAATAGCAGCCTTGGCCTGATTAACCTTAGCCTGGGTAACATTGTTATCAAAAATATTCCAACTTACTCCCAGTCCCATGTACCAGGAATTTTGGCTGTAATAAAAATCTGACATCTCAGTATCACTGCCAAATGGGTGCTCACCCACAAAAGTTCGGGAAACCTCTCCCTGAACCTTTGGCTTATTACCAGCACCTGCGATATTTTTCTGCTCCTCAGCAATTTTCACCTTATAATCTGCCGCCAAAATATCCGGCCGATTATCCCGGGCATACTGTACACAACTATCCAAGGAGATATCATATGGCTGAAAATCCAGTTCATCCTTTAAATTTAGCTTGGTATCCACTGGCATACCAATAACATTATTCAAGTTGGCTATGGCCACATCATAGTTGTTTTGCGCTGATACAAGGCTAAGCTGTGCATTGGAAAGCTGCACCTGCGAAGCCAGCACATCCGTCTTAGCAACTGTACCAACACTATACTGAGCATTTACATTCTTCAAATGCTCTTCAATTGTATTCACAGAATCCTGAGATACCTTTATCATGTTGCGGCAATTAAGCGCATTAAAATACGCCGCCTGGGTCTTGGCCTTAATTCCCTGCTTGGTGCCTTCAATAGCTATTTCACTGGCATCTAATCCCAAATCAGCTGCCCGCATGGATGCCTCCAGCTGCCCGCCAGTATATATAGGCATGCTTACTGCTACTGTATTTAAGTATAATGATTTAACATCCGCTCTATTTTGAGCAGCTCCACCTACTCGCTGTGCTGCACTGGTCCAGCTTAAAGTTGGCCCGTGGCTACGACGAGCTTCATGGCGCTTCCATACTGCGGAGTCATAATCCGTTAATGCCCCTTTAATAGTATGGTTATTCTGCATAGCCATTTGTACACAGTCTTCGATATTTACATCCATAGTCTCTGCCGCAAAAGCATTACCTGCCACAGATAATGACAAAAGCCCAGCGCAAACCAGGGCTGATATTTTCTTTAAGCGATATTTATTCATAATTCCAAGACCTCCTCAGTCTTTATCATATTAAACCTTTATGAAAAAAAAGTGAATTAAAAAACTATTAAAAACTTCTTCGCAGGCCAAAATACGTCGCCCGACGGTCCCGTTTGTTAATATCATTAATCTGGGTAAAAAGGTATGTATCCTTTGCGATTTCATACTGAAGCCGGGATTTAAGCTTAAATTCATTAGGGTCATAGGCATCCACTGACAGCTGCAGCTTACTGCCCCCAAACAGGTCTACACCCAAACCAGCCTTACCTTCGATGATACCAGCCCGTCCCCCAAAGGCACCAGAGCGCATACCACCCTGCAAATCCAAATGATTGCCTTCGCCAATATCCGTTAAACCTATCTTGCCAAAGCTGTTTTCATTACCAATGCGCACATCAAAATCCGTTATCCAGTTACGGTTTTTACCACTGTACATGGTTTCTACTCCGCCATTTACCTTAATACCCGAAACTTGCGACATCATCTTATCTGCTTTTTGGGTTAAATTACTGGTATTATGAATTATCGTCTTCAAATCCTGGGCTACCGCCGGGTCAGTAACTACCCCTTCCAATGAGGTAGCCATATTGTTTATTTTTTGGCTGGACTCTGATAAGTTCTTTATGGCTTCTTTCAAATTCTCGGCTGTCTGTCCATCCCCGTTAAAGGCATTAACCATAGACTCAACACTATTGGCCGTCCGGCTCAAACTAGCTGTCATAACATTAAGATTGCGGGCCATATTTTTTATATCATCCTGACTGGACACCGCCATATCCGCCAAGGAGGCCGTCAGCACATTAACATGCGCTGTTACCTCACGTATATTTAAAGAAATGTCCCGGAGGGCTTGTTTGGTTTCCTCATTGCCCATAATCTCATTCATGGAAGCCAGCAATTTTTTTACCTCAGCCAAGGCATCGCTGACTCCAGCCATTACGTTGTCAATCCCCGCCTCCCCGGCGCCATCCACATAGTCACCTGGCTGAAAGCAATCATCCATATTGCAATCCTTGTCAGGCTGAATATTGACAAACTTGGCCCCCATAACACCATTGGAGGTAATAATAAAGGTTGATTTCCGAGGAATTTTTATATTTTCGCCAATATTAGCCTCCACTAATACTCCATGGCCATTAGGGTCTATAGCTTCCACGTTGCCCACTGCCACGCCAGCGTAGGCTACGCTGTCCCCTGGCATTAAACCAATGGCCTGATCAAAATTGATATACAATTTGTAGGTTTTGTCACCGCCAAAGCTAAAATTCGTAAGAAAGACAAATACCGCTATAACCAAGGCAATACCGCCCAAGGTAAAGGCTCCCACCTTCACTTCTGTACTCATGGCTGCGCCCCCTCTATATATAAATCTCGAAGAAATGCTCTAACTCTCGGTTCATTAATCCGTCGAAAATTATCTGTTGTATCCACAGCAATAAGTTCTCCCTCATGTACCATGGCTATTCGGTCAGCTATCTTCACCGCACTGGCCATATCATGAGTTACCACCACTGAAGTAACCCCCAAACGCTTTTGGGTAGAAATTATCAGATCATCGATCTTGTCGGTCATTATTGGATCCAGGCCGGAACTTGGCTCATCATAGAATATTATTTCCGGATTAAAGGCAATGGCTCTAGCCAGGCTTACCCGTTTTTTCATACCGCCAGACAGCTCATCCGGCATCATCTTTTCTGTACCAGGCAGCCCCACCACATCCAGCTTTTCTTGGACTATTTCACGGATTTTCTCTTCGCTGTAATCCGTATGCTCCCGCAAACCAAAGGCCACATTATCCCCCACTGACATGGAATCAAAAAGGGCGGAATACTGAAACACCATACCCATGTGAA
>CACZYN010000147.1 GCA_902785445.1 uncultured Anaerovibrio sp. | reverse complement strand
CCATCAGCCATATGAACATCTGGGAAATCCGTCCACTTAAAGCATTCCTCAATGCTATGAGTTATAAAGGAGCATTTCTTCAGATCATCCACCGGCGTCTGATAAAAATCAACTGCAGCAAAGGCACCATAAAGGTCCACAATATGGGCATCATTGTTCTGACTTGCCGCACCAACGCTAAAGTCCTTAACTGGTGACAAGACGTCATCACCAATAAAGTACATGGAATTATAAACCTTATCCTTAACGGAATAATATTTCAAAGCTGCCTTGGTATTAGTCAGGAAGTTTTCCGAGGAGGCAAATATCTGGTTACTGATCTGAGTAGGAGTGAAGGAGAAATACGGTAAGATCAACGCTCCACCGATGACCACCTTTCCTTCTTCACAATAAGTTTTAAATTCCCGCTGTAACAATCTGGCTACTGTTGGCATACCTGCCGCTCCAGTACCGCCAAATACAGAACCAGCCAAGAAAATACGTGCTATCTGACCAGATTTAGCATCCTGCTTAACCAGCCGGGCAAATTTATCCCAAGGAGCATCTGCATGATCCTCCCACCCCTGAGTACTAAACAAAGCGGCCTTTTTAGCCATAACAGCTGCACCAATGGATGGACGTCCACGGAATCCTTCATTTAAGAAGGTGTTCCGTTCATCTCTGGTGTAAAGGGCCTCATAAAGGCTTCCCAAGGGAGTATCCTTGTAGGCCTGATAGGACATGATATCATCCAGTTTTTTGTCATGCTCCGTTGGACTCCAAATAAATGGCTTGGCCAATTCTACCTCAGTTTTCAGCAGGGGCGTATTTTTGCCTACCTGAAAATCCTGAAATACCTCAAAACTATTCAGTGCCGCACTACTGCGCTTTAAATTACCGTTACCGATATCCGGGTCAATGGCCATAACATAGAGCTTTTCCTGCTTTTCCTTGTTTGGCAGAAGTCCGGCAGCACACAAATGTGTCAATGATTCCATTACCTTGGCTCCGGAACCACCTATTGAAATAAAGTAATAACCCATTGTCTATATCCTCACTTTCTGCCTCTAGCCCCACGAATTACTACCGCACCAAGGGGTGTGTACTTAAATGGTGCCGGAGTGGATAAAATACTGCCAAGCCAATAACCCAGTATGGTATATAAAAATACAAATAATAACGGAATGGCAATATTTATCTTAAGCTGATTATCAAAGAAAGCGGTTACATACGGAACCACAAAGCAAATAAACAATTCTATAAAGCCGATAATGCACCAGATTACGCGCTTACCCACGTTGTATGCATACTCAACCTTAAGAACAAACCGTGCCAGTAGATACCACACCAATGAGATTATGCCGGAAATAATTCCTATATTGCGTACCAGCTTAAAGAAATGATCCTGCCACACAGTATAGCTGGTTCCTCCCGCCGTCAATAGGGATTTTCCCAAAAATGATCCGATATAATATGCCAAAACGCTAAGAATTAATGTACCAACAATGATGCCAATAATTCCTATGACGGTTTTTACCGTTCTACTCATAAGTATTACTTCCCCTCTATATATAAATTACCGATAATCAATAACCATATTCATATTTACCAAGGACGGATGCGATGTCGCCAACACAGATGCTTTTAGGGAATCTACCAAATGCATTAAATGAATGGTTTTAGACCCATCAAACTGATCTGGCGCAATATCAATATTGGCCATATTCCATTGCTTAATCCAGTCTGGCATCTGAAAGCCCTTTTCTTCCGGGCACACAGACACATGAAGGAAATTAATGTAACCGGCCTTAGTGGACAATTCCGGCGTAAATTTCACCGTAATGTTATAGTTACCAGAACTTTCCGGATCTGGTGCGACGGTGGCATCAATCTTGCCATCCATGTCATCCACCAACTTCCATTCCCCTTCCTCCAAGATGAATACTTCACTCTTAACAAGCAATTTATTCATATCCAGTGGGAAAGAGCCGAAACGTGGCTTGTAATTGAATGTAGAAACCAGCATAGACTCATCACCAAAGCTGTCTATGCCAAATTCCCGAATCCGTTTGTCTTTAATAGCAAGGCGTTCATCCTTGAAGATATTCTTGCTATCCTTGATTTCCAACCGGGAAAAATCCGCCGCCTCTTCGGTTAAGTTTTCCGATAACAGCAGGTACTGCATTTCCACAGCATTTGACTGACGTTCTTTCCATGTATTGAAAAACTCTGCAACCTTTTCCTCTGGTCCCATAATAAACAAATAAAAAGGACGATATTTTGCTGGATCATTACCACTGTTGTATTTATACTTGGCAGCATTCAATCCAACGTCAAAAATATCTCCATCAAAGGGATTCTTTATGCCAATAATGCCCACAGCCAAATGCTTGGCAAAATATTTTTCCTTAAGCTTTTTGGTTACATTACTCCAATCTGAATCACTCTCAAAAAGGTCAGTAACAACTATGGATAAATGGGACTCATCCGCTTTATCTATGACATTATGAAAGGCGGTAATAAGCTCATCATAGTAGCCTGGCTCGCTGAACTTGCGATATTCCCGCCCCTCAAGTTGTTTTATATCCTTACCAAAGCGATAAAATTTTGTTTCACCAAAATTACTGCCAATATCCCCCAATCTATCCGGCAAAGTCCGATAGAAATTTCCATTGGTTATGGTAGTGTAACCTTGCATGGATACTGTGGCATCCCAATATACATCCACATCTATTTGTTTTGAGTCGCCACTTGCAGTGCTGGCCACCTGCTCTGGCATGGTAATCTGCACGGCATCATTACCACAGCCAGCCAATACCAATGTGAACATCATCACCAGCAAGGCCAGCACGCTGCCAGATAGAACCCGCTGTCTTCTCATAATTCCTTCTCCCTTGTTTTATATCTTTAGTCTTCCTGAATCACGACTTTTACGCCGACTCCACCATTTTTCTGTGAAATAATTCTTTTTAATTCGATGATATCGTCATTATAAAGGCGTATACATCCCTCAGAAGCATTGGTACCTATACTGGACGGATCATGAGTTCCGTGAATACCGATACCATCCCAACCGGTATTTAAAGAGATGAACCACTGACCATAGGCCCCCGGAATCTCCCCATTGCCATCACCAAAATCATGGCTCCAATCACCGGCATAGAGTATTTCATCCACTTCAAAAGGAATTTTCGCTGAATCAGTATGTGGAAGCGCACCTGGAATGGAGCCAGTTACGCCGCCCCAGCTGGTAGGCGTGGTATTATCTCCTGAACGGGTCTTATCCCCATTATTTTTGGCAGTTGCACAACTATAAACCCGATAAGGGGCTGCTTCACCCTTCTTATACAGTTCCAGCTGATGAGACAGCTTATGGATTACAATGCGATAATCCTGATCCCCAAAGCTGCCACTAGAAGCAACCTTCTCTTCTTTGTTGCCATTATCAACTTTTTTGGCCTTTTCAGGCTTTTTGTCAGCTTTTTCAACATCATTTACTTGCTGAGGATTTTCCGGGGTGGTTTCGGGCTCATTAAAGAGCCCCGTTCCCCACCATACACCAGCAACAAAGACAAGCAAAACTGCCAATGCACCTAATACTCTCGGCCACTTGCTTCTCCGTCTATATCTGTGCCGATAATAATTTTGCTGACCATAATAATTATTCATTTTATTAACTCACCTTTAATTAAAATTTACAAAATTGATCTGATACCCAGCCTACAGCCCCATTACTTCTCTTAACCTTGGCCCAGCCTGGACGTGATTCTAATATTTCTACCTGCTCACCCTTGTCAAAGTAGCCAATGATGTTTTCATTAAGACCAGGACCTACTCTCATCCGTACCTCGGTACCAGTAATAACGCCTGTATTTCTTGGAGCTGGATTATCCTTTGGCTTTTCCGTGGAAGTAGGATTGGATTTGGTATTCTTTTCCACCGCCGGCTTCTGTTGGGTACCTATGGAAAAGGTTTCCTTCACTTCATTTATGTCACCATTAAACACAACAAAAAAACCAAGGACCCATATAGCAATAAATACCACCACGCCGATTATTACAAATACAATGGTATTATTGTTACTGGTTTGATTTAATCCTCTAGGTGGAACCTGATTAGGAAATTGTACCTGGTTAGGGACTGGTGCCTGATTAAGGTTTTGTGGTGTGGATTGAGCAGTCCCGCATTTAGGACAGAAGGTCGCATTATCTGCCAATGGGGTACCACATTGTTTACAAAATTTACTCACGTTTTCATCCTCCATATACAAAAATCAACTAACTTATATTTTACAATATATGGGCATATAGTTCTACCCCTCAACCAAAAAGCCTGGAAAAAAAGCAATTTAATAACAAATTCTTAGCTAAAAAGAACAAAAATTATTGGTATGGTTTTTTTATGATAAAAATAGTATTATATAGCATGAAATGAAACGATTAGCCTATAGGAGGACCCCCTATGCGAATAGTAATAGTTGGCGCAGGAAAACTGGGCTACACCATTGCCGAGCGGCTGTCACAGGAAGAATATGACGTGGTGGTGGTGGATAACAATCCAGCCCGCCTGCAAATCATACAGAACAATCTCGATGTTCTCACCATTGAGGCTAATGGCTCCAGTCCAATTACCATGAACAACGACGACATTCGGGATGCCGATGTGCTTATTGCGGTAACTGCCACCGATGAGATAAACATGGTTGCTTGCATATTGGCCAAGAAACACGGTATAAAGCGTACCATTGCCCGTATAAGAGACATGCAGTTCATCTCCGAGGCCAAGGAATATCTTAAAGCAAATTTTGATATTGACCTTATGCTCAATCCTGAGCTCATCATGGCCATGGAAATAAATCGCATTCTGATGGTACCAGCTGCCCTTAACATTGAGGATTTTGCCGATGGCCGGGTACGCCTTTTTGAAACCAAGGGCAAGAAAAAATCTCCTTTGGCCAATATCATGCTGAAGGATTTGGATATGCCCAGCACTATTATCGCTGCTATGATATTCCGGGGCCAACGT
>CACZYN010000146.1 GCA_902785445.1 uncultured Anaerovibrio sp. | reverse complement strand
TTGAATGATCTGCCCCTGCTTGGACAAGTAGGTTTAAGCTGTGCCATTGGTGATGCTATGCCTGAGGTTAAAGAACAGGCAATATTAATCGCTGAAGCAAGGGGCGGAGATGGTGCCGTCCGCGAAATAATTGAGTATATTTTACAGTGTCAGGGTAAATGGCAGTCTTTGTTGGATATTTTTACAGCTAAAACAAAGGTTGCTGATTTGGCCCAATAAGTATATGCTTTTGGTGGGGGATTTTTATGGTATATAAAATTCTTATGTTTATGAGCTGGGTTGCCTGCAGGATGCCATACAGCTTGTTGATGAGTATGGGATCCGGATTGGGCAAGCTATATTACAAGTTCATAAAAAAGCAGAGAAATCTGGCTATAAAGCAGATGCGGGAATCCTTAAAAATTGACCAGCAGGAAGCTGAAAAGCTGGTGCGGGAGTCCTTCATAAACATGGGAAAAAATTTCATGGAAGTTTTGTATATGCCGGCCCTCAACCGAGAGAATTTCACTAAATATATCGAAGTTGAACATTTGGAAAGAATGACGGCAGCTTTGGCAGAAAAGCGGGGCGTGGTGGTTCTTACCGGGCATGTGGGTAACTGGGAGTGGTTGTCTGCGGCTTTTACCATGAATAATTTACCGGTAAGTGCCATTGCCAAGCAGCAGCCGAATATGGATTATACTAACGCCCTGAATGATTTACGGGCTACCATTGATGTGGAGATATTCTCCAGAGGTACCAGCGAGCTCTTGTCCGCAGCCAAGGCACTGAAAAAAGGACGCATTTTGGGATTTTTAGCGGATCAGGATGCAGGTCCTGGTGGGGCATTTATCGAATTTTTAGGAAAAACCGCTTCTACGCCAATGGGGGCGGCGGTATTTGCCAAGAAATTCAATTCCCCGATAATACCTGCCTTTATCCTGCGACAACCGGACGGGCATCACAAGGTACTGGTGGGGGAAGTCCTCCGCTACGAGGATACTGGTGACGCAGATAAGGATTTATTTGATTTAACTTATAAAATGACGAAGATTTTGGAAAAGATTATTCTGGACAATCCAACTCAGTGGTTATGGTTCCAAAAACGCTGGAATACACCACCAGAACAACAGGTCCAGAAACATCATACTGTGAAGACCGAGGTAATGGCTAATGAGTAAAAAAGGAAAGGCCTTAGTGGCCATTTCTTCAGTATTATTGATAATACTAATTGTTTGGGCAGTTACCAATATTCCGGAGGTTCCTACTGAGGTCCGTGTTCCACTGGATAAGCGAGTGGTTAATTTTGACGGAAATACCATAAGTGAGGAAAAAGATGGCCGGATATTGTGGACTATAAATGCTGAAAACATTGAGATGGATGTTGATACCAAGGATGCGTCTCTGACCAATGTTAAGGCCGTGTTTAATTTCGAAGATGGTCGTACGGTTGAGCTTAAGGCACCAAAGGCGGTGTTTATAGATAAAACTCACCATCTGACCATAACAGAGGGTATAGAAGGAAAAAGCAGCGATGGCGGCAAATTCTCTTGCCAAGAAATTGAGTGGCTATCTGAAGAGGATATGCTGGCCATGAAGGGCGATGCCAAACTTGAATATGAAAAAGATAAATTGAAGGCTTCGGCCGATAGAATAGAGAGTACCAATGGTTTTAAGAAATTTAAAGCTACTGGTAAGGCTCATTTTGAGAAAGGAAATTAAGCCATGAATATGAAGAATAATATTAAAAAAGCGATAGTTTTGGCCAGCATTGCCAGCCTGGCTATTTCTGGAACCATTTATGCAGCTGATGATACGTCCAAGGAGAAAACCACTTTGGATGCTGAAGAAGTGGAATACGATATGGAATCTGGCCTGGCCAATGCCTCCGGTAATGTTGTCATGACCAAGGGAAATGCTGTGGTAACCGGCGATTATGCGGAGTTCGATTCAAAAACCAAAAATGGTAAGGTATCTGGTCATGCAGTAGCTGTAAAAGAAGATATGCGTATGTCTGCTAACGTTGTAGTTACCGATGGCAGCAATCATATGGTGGCCTCTGGCTCGGTGGATGGTACCAAAGCGGATAAGCATTTTGCTGGTCCTCAAGTGGAATACTTTGATACGAATCAGTATGTACTTATTCCTAACGGTGGACAGATTGATGGCCCTGAGGGGACCTTTACCGCAGACTATATGGAGGGCTTTATGATGACCAACCGGATTATCGGCAAGGGCAATGCCCATATGGTAAGCCCACCGAATAACATGGAAGCCGGTGGTGATCAGGTGGATTATTACGGTGCTGATCCAGGAGCACAAAACGGTAAGGCTATCCTTACAGGTAATGCCTGGGCTATTCAGGACAATAATACCCTAAAGAGTAAGAAATTAACGGTATTTTTGGCTGATGATGGCAAGGCAAAGGTAAAATAAGAACGAGTTGGACAAATGTTTTGGAGGGCTAATCATTGCATATTGAGGCCAAAAACTTAGTTAAGACATTTAAAAAGAGAAATGTTGTGGATAATGTCTCCCTGAAGGTTTATAAAGGTGAGATTGTGGGGCTTTTGGGGCCAAACGGCGCTGGTAAGACCACCACTTTCTATATGATCGTTGGATTGGAAAAACCTACCCAGGGAGAGGTATTCCTCTCTGATATACCAATCAGTGGTATGCCAATGTATCAGCGGGCTCAGCTGGGAATCAGCTATCTGGCCCAGGAGGCATCCATATTCCGCAACCTCACGGTTGAGGAAAATTTAATGGCTATATTGGAATCCCATATTAAGGATAAGTCAGCACGTCGCAAAAAGATGGAGCAGTTATTAGAGGAATTCCATGTTTCTCACGTTGTTGATCGCTTAGGCACAGAGCTATCTGGTGGTGAGCGACGCCGGGTGGAAATTGCCCGTTGTCTGGCGCTGGAACCTCAGTTTATTTTGTTGGATGAGCCATTCGCTGGTGTAGACCCATTAGCGGTGGCAGATATACAGGGAATTATCAAATATCTGCAAAAACGGGGTATGGGAATTTTAATAACCGATCATAATGTAAGAGAGACTCTTCACATTGTTGATCGGGCTTATATCCTTAACAACGGCAAAATTCTGCTGGAGGGTGATAGCCAGACTATTGCTAACAGTGAATTGGCCAAAAAATTCTATCTTGGTAAAGACTTTAAATTATAGAGGTAAGGCAGATGCGTATTCGAATTTTAGATTTGTATATTTTCAAAGAGGTTTTCAAAACCTTTATATTTGGCATATGTGCATTTTCGGCGGTATTTATCGGTTCCGGAACTCTGTTCAGAATTGCCCAGTATATAACAGAATATGGTGCATCCCTTGCTTCAGTAGCAAAGATTTTTGTGCTAAGCTTACCAGGAGTTATAATCTGGACATTTCCTATGTCAATGCTTCTGGCCAGTCTGCTTACCATTGGTCGTTTGTCGGGTAACAGTGAGATCACGGCTATGAAATCCTGCGGTATAAGTTTTTACCGTATAGCGACCCCAGCCATTATTTTGGGGGCGATTGTCAGTGTGTTTGCTATTGCTTTCAATGAATACGTTGTTCCTTGGTCAAACGAGGCTTACAGTAATGTACTTAATTATGAAATAAAGGGTAATTTGGCTCCTCAATCTCAGGAACATATAATCATCAAGGAGATTCGGGAAGGTACCATACAGCGGTTAATCTATGCCCGGCAGTATGATGCGGACACTAATATGATGTATGGCATTTCCATGCAGGCCTTTGAAGAAGGTAAACTTAGTCATGTGGAAAATGCTGAATATGCCAAGTGGCAGGATAATCAATGGACGATGTTTTCTGGTATTATCTATGATGTTTCCAAGGGTGAAAAGCATCATACCATGCATTTTGACAGCCAGTTATTGCCAATAAATGAAAGCCCGAAGGAAATAATTCGTGAGCAGAAAAAGCCCGAGGAGCTGTCCATGAAGGAGCTGCGGGCTCAGATTGAAATAATGAAGGCCCAATATGTTAATACAAAGAAGTTGGAAACGGAGCTTTATCAAAGAGTTACCATTCCAATGGCCAGTCTGATATTTACATTGGTGGCCATTCCGTTGGGAATGCAGCCAAATCGTAACAGTTCATCCCGGGGCTTTGTTATCAGTATAATAATAATATTTATTTATTACACATTGATGACTATGGCAGGGGCAATAGCTCAGAGCGGTGTAGTTGACACTATGCTGGCTGTTTGGCTGCCAAATATTGTTGGCCTTATGACGGGAAGCTGGCTTATGTACAAAGCCGCCCAATAATTTTTGTATCTGGTATGAGGGGGTGACTCTGCATGTATGGTCTGTTTTTGATTATGGTTCTGGTTGTTACAGGTGGAGCCATTGCTTTTATTGGTGACAGACTTGGATCCCGAGTGGGAAAAAAGAAACTGTCAATGTTTGGCCTTCGGCCTAAGCATACATCTATTTTGGTTACAATTTTAACAGGGATTAGCATTACCACCATGACCTTGGCGGTAATGACCACTGTTTCAGATAATGTACGTACTGCTTTGTTTGGTATGGAGCAAATACAGCATTCCATGGCAGAGGCTGAGGCACGGCTGGCAACTGCTTCCAAAGAGTTGGAACGGGCAAAGAACGAACAGGATAAAACTAATGAAGAACTAAAACGGACCCAAGAGGCTGTAGAGAAACTCAATGAGCAGAGAAATGCTTTGGAACAGCGGGCTGTGGAACTGCAGCGAGGCAATAGATTACTGGAAGTTGCTAAACAGGAGTTAACAGAAAAGAATTCCGAGCTTACTGCCACTAACCAAAAGCTGGAGGAAGGGAATGCCAAGCTGGTTGAGGATAATAAACAGCTGGAGGTCCGTAACGAAAACCTGACTACTGGTATTCAGATTATGCGGGAAGGTGATATTACTTTCCGGGCAGGTGAAGTACTGTCCAGTGGGGTTATCAAGGCGGGACGTTCCCAGGAAGAAATCTTCAATGATTTGCAAGTGTTGACAGAAATTGCCAGGAATAACATTTCCCGTCGCCTAGGTGACAAGGCCACT
>CACZYN010000145.1 GCA_902785445.1 uncultured Anaerovibrio sp. | reverse complement strand
CATCCCACATGCTACCATCATATACACAGTACGGCACCATATGATTGCCCTTGGCCTGGTTTAAAGCAATATTTGCCCGCTCAATCATCTTGCTGACAGGAAGAGACTTATCGGTAATTTTATACAAGCCAAAGGTCAGCACTGTATGGTGATTAATTTCAAAGCTGTTGGCCACTACCTGCAAGGTATAAATCAGTTTTTCTGCATCACCCTCACTGGACTCAAAACAAACTACAAAATTGTCCGCATAAAGTCGGGCCGCCAGACAAAGCTTCAGGTCAACCTTCTTTAAGAAATCACCTATATATTTCAGTAATTTGTCACCCTGAGCTTCACCAAAAACTTCATTTATAACCTTGAAGCGTTCCACATTTATACGCAGTATATCAAAGGATTTATCCGGATAATCAGCCAGCATATCCTCTGTCCTTGAACAAAAAGCATCCCTGTTCAGTAACCCCGTGAAACTATCATAAGCCGACAAATAATCATACTCACTGTGTGAAGAATTACTAACTATCGTATAACTACGCTCATGGGGGGAATCTTCAGCAACATTAATCCCCTCAATGACATAGCCTCCTGGAGCCCGCTTATACATAATGGTAATATTCATAGGCAGAAGCTTTCGCTGCTTCATACTGTTTACTGCCACATGAACTTCAATGGAAACCTTATCCTCCACCACAAATCGCCGACTACGAATCTGGTTGATACTACATGGTGCAATCCGTTCGTACTCAGTCTGCATAAAGTGCTTAACTTCCCAACTACCATGACAAAAACCATGCAACGCCGGGCTAAAGGCCACAACATCATGGTCCAGGGCCATGGAAATTCCCTCGAATAATCCCTTGGAGAAATATTTTAAAAGATATGTTTCTGTTAACCTTTGAAGCTCATCTTTTTCAACCGACAAAGCCATAAAAAGCCCTCTTTCCCCATCTACACATAACAAATCTATCATAATTTTAAAGCAAAAAATAAGTTAAAGCAATAGGCTAAAAGGTGGGAGAAATAGAAAACGGGGAATAGTAAAAGTCGTTGCTCCCATTACTATTCCCCGCTCTCTATTGCAACCTTATATATTAAGGAAACAATTTCCGGTTTTAGTCTAAAATATACACTTCCACATTACGGCGGCCAAAGTTAATGGCCTCACGATAGGTATTCATGCACAAATCTATTCTATTACCTCTAATAGCTCCGCCGGTATCAGCAGCGATTGCCTCGCCATAACCTGGGATATAAACCCGGGTTCCCAACGGAATCACTCGTGGGTCTACGGCAATAACTCCATGCTGAGCCACCATTCCAGTAGCGGTGATACCACTTCCACCACCATCACTTGGAATATATGCTGTAGCCTCTACGGTCAAATGGCTGCTATAGGATACCGCACCATTGCCGGTATCTACAGTTGGTTTGGCGGGGATAACAACTGGTTCCACATCAGTAACCTTAATGTGCATATCAGCTACAACGCTCGTATCTCCGTCCTTGTCGATTTTATATCGGTTGCCAACGTAGCCAAACTCCTTCATGATGTCGTCTACTGTTGACTTGGTGGTAAATATCTCTGTCTGACCACCCTGATATTCTATCACAACTGGTACAGCCCGCTTGATGTCAATGACTACATCGCCATTGTCATCGGCTGAAATCTTTAATTCATCTTTTTCGTTTTTGGTCACACCAGCCTGGCTTAAGATATTGTCTACAGCGCTATATGGTGTATTAAGCTCAATGTACTGACCATCAACGGCGATTGTTACGTGCTTGTGCGGTATAAAACCGGTCATCAGCATCATCACAAACAACATACCAATGCATATCGGGAACCGGATATCCCGGATACATCGGACATATAACTTCTTAAAAGTCATTCAATTCCCCCTTTGGTTAAAAACATGTTTATGAGTATATCAGCATTTTTTCTAAATGTCAAATTTTTAACATTCATCTTCCACTTTAACCAGTATTTTAGGGGGTTTTGATGAAAATAATCTGATAAAGAGGGGTATTTTTACACTCTATCCCCCACTTTTATCAAAAAGCTTATATCTTCGCTAACTTCCCATACAGTTCTCTTGCATTTTTCGTAGTCTGACCAGCAATTTCTTCAAAGGGAACCTGCCGCAATTCGGCCAACTTTTCTGCCACATATTTCACATAGGCCGGCTCATTGCGTTTGCCCCGCTTAGGCACCGGAGCCATATAGGGACAATCCGTTTCCACCAAAATTCTTTCCAGAGGAATCGCCTGCACAATTTCTGGCAGCTTTGCCGCATTTTTAAAGGTCAGAGGGCCATCCACACCAATATACCAGCCCATCTTTATCAATTCTTTGGCCATTTCCAGGCTGCCGGAATAACAATGCATCACCCCTCGAATGCCCTTGCCTTCTTTCTTTAGGATATCCAGGGTGTCACCGTGGGCCTCCCGGTTGTGAACGCATACTGGGAGATTGAGCTGCCGGGCCAAATCCAGCTGCTGAATAAAAATCTTCCGCTGTAGCTGTCGTTTATCCGGATCCTTTTCCCAATAATAATCCAAACCAATTTCGCCAATGCAGACAACTTTTGCATCTTTCGTCCATTCTGCCAGCTGAATCAAATCCCCTTCCGT
The DNA here is from genome assembly GCA_902785445.1 of uncultured Anaerovibrio sp. Classification (GTDB taxonomy): domain Bacteria; phylum Bacillota; class Negativicutes; order Selenomonadales; family Selenomonadaceae; genus Anaerovibrio. The sequence continues at coordinate 2,450 of CACZYN010000145.1, read as the reverse complement.
CATGGGAAAGGCTTCCTCCGGATGTATCCCCACCCCGGCATAGCAGCAGGAAAATTCCTCAGTAAGTTCCAAACAATGTTTGGAGGACTCCATGGTATCCCCCATATTAATAATACTTCCCACGCCGTTAGCCAGCGCTCTGGCCACTGTCTCCGACCGATCCTCAGCAAATTTTTCACTGTTTATATGGGCATGGGTATCAATTAGCATATACTTTTCCATCACTTTTGCTTCCTATTTAGTGCACTGACACTATAAGGGGTTACCGCATAGTACAGCAACCCCTTATCATCTCATACATAATTATCTCACTACAGAACCAACTGGCATATCCACAGATACAACCTCCAGTTCATCACCCTTGGTTGCGGCCAAAATCATGCCCTGGGACTCTACCCCCCGCAGCTTGGCCGGCTTTAAATTCATAACCAGAATAACCTTCTTGCCAATAAGATCTTTTACCTCATAATGCTTGGCAATACCGGATACCACCTGTCTCTTTTCTGTACCGGTATCTACGATGAGCTTTAACAGCTTATCAGCCTTTGGCACTGGCTCAGCTTCCAGTATTTCCACCACCTGTAACTTCACCTTGGCAAAATCATCAATGGTGATTTCTCCATCAGCAGCTGCTGGCTTCGCTTCAGCCTTCTTAGTGTCCTTCTTCTCGCTCTTTTGCGGAGCTGCTTCCTCTTTTTCCAGCTCAATACGTGGGAACAGCTGTTGCGCCTCACCTATGTGCATACCAGCTGGAGTACCGCCCCAAGTCTTAATGGCATCAAGACGCACATCAGCAAATTTCTCCGGCATATTCAGCTGCAGCCAGATTTTTTCCGCCGTTGTAGGCATAAATGGAGCGATCAATACGCTAATTATGCGCAGGGACTCCAACAGATTATACATTACATTGGCCAATTCCTGTTTCTTAGCCGCTTCTTTGGCCAAAGCCCAAGGCGCTGTTTCATCAATATACTTATTGGCCCGGCTGATAAAGGCCCATACTGCCTTAATAACGTTGCTTATCTTCATTTCTGCCATGCCCTGGTCAAATGTCTTGACAGCTGCCATAGCATCATTTATCAAAGATTGGTCAATCTCACTTTTACCCTGTGGTGCCAATACTTCACCCTGCTGGAATTTCCCTACCATGTTCAGTGTACGATGCAGAAGATTACCCAGATCATTGGCCAAATCTGCATTGATGCGTTGTACCAAAGCCAGCTCAGAGAAATTACCATCCTGCCCCAGATTAATCTCCCGCAGGAGGAAATAACGAATAGCATCCGCACCGTATTTATTGATAAGTTCCACCGGATCAACCACATTGCCCAGGGACTTGGACATCTTGCTGCCGTCCACCACCAGCCAGCCGTGTCCATAAATCTGCTTAGGTAATGGCAAATCCAGAGCCATTAAGATACATGGCCAGATAATGGAATGGAAGCGAACAATTTCCTTACCCACCAAATGTACATTGGCTGGCCAGAACTTCTGGAATTTTTCCTTGTCGTCCAGGAAGCCAATTGGTGTCAAATAGTTGGTAAGAGCGTCAAACCACACATAGATTACGTGTTTTTCATCAATTGGTACAGGAATACCCCAATCAAAAGAGGTGCGGGAAATACACAAATCATCCAATCCCTGCTTGATGAAATTAATCATCTCATTGCGACGTGACACTGGCTGAATAAAATCCGGATTATCCTCAATATGCTTTAGTATACGGTCAGCATATTTGGACATCTTAAAGAAATAGGCTTCCTCAGCTACTTCCTTTACCGGACGGCCACAGTCCGGGCAGCACCCATTCTCATCCAGCTGCAGCTCCGTCCAGAAGCTCTCACATGGAGTACAGTAAAGTCCCTTGTAGGCTCCCTTATAAATATCGCCCTTATCGTAAACACGACGGAAAATTTCCTGTACAACCTTTTCATGACGCTTCTGAGAAGTACGCAAAAAATCATCATTGGAAATATTGAGCATCTTCCACAAATTCTGGAACTCTGCCACTATCTTATCCACATATTCAATAGGCTTAATACCCTGTTCCTCAGCCTTTTCCTGAATTTTCTGTCCGTGCTCATCACTACCGGTCAGGAAAAATACATCATCCCCTGCCAACCGATGATACCGGGCCACAGAATCAGCAATGGTAGTACAGTAGGCATGACCAATATGCAGCTTGGCACTTGGATAATATATTGGGGTGGTTATGTAAAAACTATTGTTGCTCACGAAATACTTCCTCCTAAAAAATATTTATTTCAAAGTCTTTCCTTCCCCTTGGGGGAAGGTGGGGACAGTTCCCCAAAAGAGGTGTCGGTCAGGCGTTACTATCCAGCAAAGCTTGATAGACATCCCGGCGGCTTATACCTAATTTTTTGGCGGCTTCCCGCATGGCTTCCTTACGGCCCATGCCCGCAGCCTCCAGCCTTTCCACCAGTTCCACC
>CACZYN010000144.1 GCA_902785445.1 uncultured Anaerovibrio sp. | reverse complement strand
CTGACGGGTCTGAAGCGTAAACCGTGATACAGAGGAAATACTAGGAAGAGCCTCACCGCGAAACCCCAAAGTATCTATATCCATCAGGTCCTCAACCTTAAAGATTTTCGATGTGGCATGACGACGAATGGCCATTTTCGCATCTTCCATGCTCATGCCGATACCATTATCCGATACCCGCATAAAGCTGGTACCCCCTGCCATGATTTCCACCTCAATGCGATCCGCCTTGGCATCCATGGCATTTTCGATTAATTCCTTTATAACTGAAGCCGGTCTCTCTACTACTTCGCCGGCCGCTATCTTGTTGATAGTGCTATCGTCCAGAACATGCACGAAACTCATCCGCGTCCCGCCTCCTCTTTAGCCTGCTGCTGTAAGCGATACAGGGTATTCATAGCTTCTATTGGGGTCATGGTCATAACATCCATCCCCAAAAGCTCGTCACTGATGGAATTGCCAAAGAGAGAACCCAGCAAATCATTTGATTCAGCCGCAGCCTTGGCCTTTTCCTGCTTGCGGGTTAACGGTATATCCTCCACCTTGGATCCTTCTGCCTCCAAAGCCTCCAATATTTTCTCCGCCCGCTGGGTTACTGCCTTAGGAAGGCCTGCCAAACGGGCAACATGAATTCCATAGGACTTATCTGCCGAGCCCGGAATAATTCGGCGCAGGAAACTGATATCCCGCCCCTTTTCCTTAACGGCAATACAGTAATTTTTGATTAAATCATCCTCTAAGTCCGTTACCTCATGGTAATGGGTGGCAAAGAGGGTCTTGGAATGAATATGCTCCCTGATATGCTCAATTACCGCCCGGGCAATACTCATGCCGTCAAAGGTGCTGGTACCACGGCCAATTTCGTCCAATATAACCAAACTGTCCCGAGTGGCGTATTTCAAAATCTGAGCCACCTCGTTCATTTCCACCATAAAGGTACTCTGACCACTTACCAGATCATCACTGGCCCCAATACGGGTAAATATCCGGTCCACCGGGGAAATAGTGGCTTCCCTGGCGGGAATAAAGCTCCCCACCTGGGCCATAAGGGTTAGCAGGGCAGTCTGTCGCATATAGGTGGACTTACCTGCCATATTGGGACCGGTAATCAGCATAATCTCACATTCTGTATGATTAAGCCGGGTATCATTGGGAACAAAGAGATCCCGGGTCAAAATCCGCTCCACCAAAGGATGGCGTCCATCCTTAATATCAATCTGGCCGTTGTTCAGCAGCTGTGGACGCACGTAATTATAGGTACTGGCAGCCTCCGCCAAACCAGTGAGCACATCCAGAACCGCAATATGCTTGGCTGTTTCCTGTATATCCGCCAGCTTGGCCTTGATAATCTCCCGAATTTCCATAAAGAGATTGTACTCAATGTTTACAATCTTCTCCTCGGCCCCTAAGATCTTGGTTTCAAATTCCTTCAGCTCCTGGGTAATGTAGCGCTCGGCATTAGCCAGGGTCTGCTTTCTGACATAATGGTCCGGCACCAGCTCAGCACCGCTGTGGCGCACCTCAATATAATAGCCAAAGACCTTGTTATAGCCGATTTTCAGGGCACGGATACCAGTGGCTTCCTTCTCCTTTTCCTCCATCTCCTGTAGCAGCTGCTTGCTGTCCCGGGATATCTTGCGGTATTCATCCAGCTCTGCGTTGTAGCCTTCCTTGATAATACCACCATCACGAATGGTCAGGCCGGGAGCATCCACAATGGCCCGATTTAACAAATCCACAAAGTCTTCATAGAGATGAATACCTTCGTGACATTTCTGCAAAAGCAACGAGCTGCGGCCATTAAGGAGATTTTTAATGGCCGGCAAGGCCATAAAGGAAGTCCGCAGGGCCACCATATCCCGGGCATTCACTGAACCCACTTCAATGCGGGTCAGCAGGCGCTCAAAATCATATATGGATTTGGTGGAGTCCTTTAAATCTCCCCGCAAAATAAAATCATTGGCCAGCTCCTCCACCGCATCCAATCGCTGATTAATCTGTCCAATATTAATCAACGGGTATTCCAGCCATTTTTTTAACAGCCGGGTACCCATGGCAGTGTCGGTGAAATCCAAAACATCCAGCAAAGTATCCTTCTTGCCTCCATCCCGAAGATTACGGGTGATTTCCAGATTTCGCAAAGTGTAGGTGTCAATTACCAGATTGTTGGCAAAATCCAGCTTGGTAAGCTGGGACAAATGGGACAGGTCCGTCCGCACCGTATCATGGAGATACCCCAGCATGGTGGCCACCGCCGCACTGGCCGCCTGACCCGCCGGACGGTTGTTCACATCAAAATGCTGGATAATCAAATCATCCACATTTTTAACCGGCTCAGCAATACGGGTAAAGGCACAGGCCGCCATCCGCATATCAATAAAGCCCTTTAAATCTCCCAAAAAGGACGGCTCCCCTACAATAATCAGCTCCGGCATCATTATACGATACAGCTCATCGTACAGGGCCTGCAAGCGGTCATCCCCGGTGTAAACACCATAAAAGCACTCGCCGGTGGAAATATCCGCTCCGGCCAGCACCACTTCTGCCTCCGTCTCGTACACTAAAGCAATATAATTATTGTTGGCTGATTGGAGCGCACTTTCCTCCAAAATGGTACCGGGAGTAATCACCTTAATTACTTCCCGCTTGGTCAATCCCTTGGCCTTAGGGTCACCAATCTGCTCCGCAATGGCCACCTTATAGCCCTTGTTTACGATTTTGGTAATATAGCTTTCTGCCGCATGGTAGGGAATACCGCACATGGGATTCTTGTCCACATCCCCACTGCGGCTGGTGAGAGTCAGTCCCAGCTCCCGGGAGGCCGTTACCGCATCATCCAGAAACATTTCATAGAAATCCCCCATTCTAAAGAAGAGGATTTCATCGGGATGCTGATCCTTTATGGCCAAATACTGCTGCATCATTGGTGTTAATTCCATGAAAATACCATTCCTTCTATGTCTAACTTGCTTTTAGGTGCGTTTTTACGCCAGCTCACCCTTTAAGACCCAGGTCTGAGGCTGACAAATCTTCACATCGACCAAATCCCCTGGCTGTTCATGGCCCTGATAAGGCCACAATACCAGCTTGTTGCCGGAAGTACGGCCGGACCAAACCTTATCATCATTGGAGCTTGGTCCCTCCACCATAACCTGCACAGTTTTATCCTGAAGCGTAAGATTTTTCTCCAGACTAATCTTATTCTGCAAATCCATCAGGCGGTTCAGCCGATCATGCTTCACATCTTCCTCCACCTGCTCGGCCATTTCCGCCGCCGGAGTACCGGAACGCTTGGAGTAAATAAAGGTATACGCCTGGTCATAACGAACCCAGGCCATCAAGTCCAAAAGCTGCTGGAAATCCTCCTCGGTTTCTCCTGGGAAGCCCACAATAATATCTGTGGTAATAGTGGCATCAGGAACTGCATTACGAATCTTGGTAATAAGCTCCTTATAGGCCTCTACCGTATATACCCGATTCATAGCCTTCAATATCCGGTTGGAGCCATGCTGCACCGGCAGGTGAAAATGGGTGCAGATATGCTGGCTATTTTTTATAACCTCAATCACTGCATCACTTAAATCCTTAGGATGGGATGTCATGTATCTTACCCGCTCAATTCCCTCCACCTTGTCCACCATGGACAAAAGCTCCGCAAAGGTGGCCTTTTTGTGGTCCTTGCCATAGGAATTAACATTCTGACCCAGAAGAGTAACCTCCTTGTAGCCCTGCTTCACTGCCTCCTGCACCTCGGATACGATATCCTCCGGCATACGGCTCCGTTCCCGACCACGAACATAAGGAACAATACAGTAGGTGCAGAAATTATTGCAGCCATACATAATTGGCACCCAGGCAGATAGTGGCGTTTTTCTGTGGATTGAGATATCCTCCGGCAAATCCTTTTCATTGATTTCCGTATCCACAATGTGCCTTGCCTGGGCCTGCTCCAGCTTGGTAACAGTGGAAACCACTTCCTGAATCTTGTTGGTACCCAACACAAAATCAATATGGGGAGCCCGCTTAATCAGCTTCTCCCCTTCCTTCTGCGCCATACAGCCGGTGATACCAAAAATCAGGTCAGGGTTCTTCCGCTTGAGATTTTTTATCTCACCGATTTTACCATAGACCTTGTCCTCGGCATTCTCCCTCACCGCACAGGTATTAATCATAATCAGGTCAGCCCGGTCCATATCTTCAATGGACTCGTACCCCAGCTTGGCCAGCTCACCCTCCATGCGCTCCGCATCACTGAAGTTCATCTGACAGCCGTAGGTCAGCATCTTTAAGTATTTCTTCTCTTTATTTAAAGTCAAATTTATACATCCTCTCAAAAACAATCATACAGGATATTATACCATAAGTAATGATTTTTGGACAAAATGAAATCAATATAAAAAAGCCGAGATATACTCCCGGCTTGGGTGAAATATAACTTGATATTATACTGCTTAGCAATCTGTGAAATATCTAGTCTCAATTAGCAGGAATTACTGTCAAATTTAATCCCAAGGACTTTGTGATCTTTATCAAAGTATCCAATTTAGGTACAGTCTTGTAGCTCTCGATACGGGCTACAGATGATTGTGGCATATTACATATAGCAGCCAGTTCCCGCTGGGATATGCCCAAAGAATTTCTGCGTTCAATAATAGCGGATATTATTTGGGACAATGCTTCGATTTCTGCAATCTCTTTCTCGCCATCAGGGGCAACCATCTTTATATGTTCTTTATAATCATTCCATGTTTTCATTTAGCACCCATCCTTTCCGCATAGTCGTTAATCTCCCTGCGGGCTTTTTCTATCTCCGCTTTAGGTGTCTTTTTAGTTTTCTTCCTAAAATGGTGAAGTAAAACGAATGTATCATCCTCAAAATAAAAATATAACACTCTATTTTTACCAGGTCGCAGCTCCCATATATCATCAACTAGATGTTTTGTAATAACCTCAGGAAGGTGGGTGCCATTATCGGCAAGAAGCTGTATATATAAACGGATTTGATTAAGTTGAATTCGGGCATCTTTACTAACATTGGCTTTAATGCGTAACTCCTCCATAAAGTCCCAGACCTCTGATGAACCATCT
>CACZYN010000143.1 GCA_902785445.1 uncultured Anaerovibrio sp. | reverse complement strand
GTAGACATCCAATCCTCCATGTTTTGCGTGGCCATATTTTGCTTATCGGCAGCATTATGGCTATATACACCAAAGCCAATAATGATAATCAACAATACGCCAAAACCGGCCATTAATTTTTGCGTGAGACTAAGATTATTCATGATATTTCACTCCTTTAGGACGAAAATAAGCTAATTATTTTTATCATGTTATATCTTCGCCATCAGAACAAAAAACCCTTTTTTTTTTATGAAAAAGAAAATGAGCCGGCACAAAGCCGACCCATCTTCTTTTGCTTTAGAGGTAATGCTATTAATGGTTATTTCAAATTCATGCTCTTAATTTTAGCGGCAATAGCCTCACCAAGTACCTTGTGTTGCTCCGCCGTAAGGTGAATACCATCTGGCATACCAGGAACCTTGATATAATCCTCTGCATCCAGGAACTCTACCCCGTTGCGCTCAGCCATTTCCTTGTAGAGATGACCCAGCTCCCGGGAAGCGGCATTCTTGGCGGCAAAGGAAGCCTTGGTGGCATACACAGGTACTGGAGCCACTACCAACACCTTTGGTACTCCGTAGCCATACCATTCCTTTTCCGGATCACAGCTATTGTTGATGAGCTGCACCAGTTTTTCCACATTGGCGGTAACTTCCTCCGGTGTCTTGTGGAACCGCACCTTGATATCATTAGTGCCCAGCATAATGATTACACAATCAAGAGGAATATGGCTCTTGATGAGCGGCATCAGGGTTGGACGGCCGTTGAAATTCAGCTCATACTGAATAGCTTCATTCAAACCGTTATCGTAGTTATCCTCACCGGCTGTACGGCTGGACAATCCTTCTTCGATGATGGTGTAATTATCCCCCAATTCCTTCTGGAGTACACCTGGCCAACGAACATTGCTTGGCCAACGTTTTACATTAGGTCGCTGGGTAAAGCCCCAGGTATTGGAGTCGCCGTAGCACATAATGCGAATTTTCTCCCCAGGGCCGCCCATAGCCGCAAAGCAAGAGGTAAAAGTGCCCAAAACCAGCAGACACACGGTTAACATTAAAGAAATTTTCTTAAACATACTAATCACTCACCTTTACTTTTTGTAAATCTTGATAGCCACATCAAGCTCCGGTAAAAAAGTATGGTTGGTGTGGTCATAGGTCCGCACTTCCATGCGGTCGTCAAATAAGAAATAGGACTTGGTCCACATAGCCGGATAGTTGTTAAAGCCATCCCGGCTATGGCTGTACATGTAGCCAGTTCCCAAAGTAGCCGGGTTATGAATATTTGGTACTCCATGCTCATTATAAGTATAGAGGTTCGGATCCCGGCTGCTTTCATTGAATACTCCCAAATGGAGATGTCCGGAAATCCAAGCCATTATCTGAGGATTATCGGCCACAATTGCCCGCACCTGATCCTTTGGCTGAGCCATAAAGCCCGGATGATTTGGCCAAGCCTTACCGTTCTTATCCCAGGTTCCCTCCAAGGAACCATGGAAGAAAACCAAGGTTGGCTTATCCTTGTTGTCATTCAAATCCACCTCTAACCAGGCTAACTGATCTGGTGACATAGTGGTTAGATAAGTGGTATGCAGGTCATCCGGGGACAGATATACCAGATGATATGGGCCCAAATCCTTGGAGAAATACAAGGCGTTCATATTGAACTGCTTTTTGAACCGCTCCAGCTTCATAGCCCGCTCGTCCGGACCGCACTGGAAATGACCGCCATGGTTGGTCCAATCGGAATACATATAGTCATGGTTACCAGTAAGCACATAGCGCGGTGCCTTGATATGATCCAGAACCTCCGAAGCGGCATTCAGCTCTGTCTGGTCCCCGATATCATGGACCACATCACCGGTAACTACCACCTGGTCCACATCGGACCAGGTGTTGATTTCTTCAATAGCGGCAATCTTTTCCGGATCCCGCTCACTAGGGCAATGTACATCGGTCAATACCACAAACCGATGGTATTTTTCTCCCGGTGCTGCGCCAACCTTCTTGGGATGAAAGAGGTTGCTGAACATCAGGCCGGAGAGTGCCCCTGCCGACAAGCCGAGGAATTTCCGACGGCTTACCGGCTGCTGCCACAATTTTTTATCCATAAGGCAATGCCTCCTATAAAAACTTAATTGTTGGGTTATCAGAAGCTCCAGATAAAGTGGATACGGGAATACTGTGGTGCAGAGTCGCCCTTCTTCCAAGTACCGTAATTTGCATTAGAATATGCCGTAGTTGCCTTACGTCCAATGGACTGATAGGCCGCCACGCGCAGATTCCGCCGGAGAATATAATCCGCCCACAGAATGAAACCATCACTACCAATCAGATCCTTCATTCCCAAGCTTACATCATTTACGCCATTAAGGGCAGAGGCGTACAGGTTACCTGGTTCAATTTTCTGATAATCCAGACCCAAGGTCCAACTGCCCGGCACAGCCCGGTCAGCGCCCTTGTACCGGAGACGGAAGAAGCGACCCACGGCTCCATTGGCAATATTCTTGGTAAAGTCCGCATCCAACCGCCAATCCCGGTACCGGGTGCTAAAGCCAATACCACGCATCTTGTAGTTTTCAGCTCCCGCCTGTTTGTCCTGCAGTTCGTTCAGGAAGAAACCGTATACCTTGGTCACTGGACTCAGCTTATACTTACCTAAAATCATAATATTCTTTTCCAGTGTCTTTCGCTTCTCACTATTAAAGTTATTCAGGTGGTTCCAGTATTTCTCATAGGTATCTACGGAACCCCAATCACCATACCAAAATTCCAAATTTTCCTCATGACCAAAGGCCAGACGGATACCATCATAGAAGCCAGAAGAATTGGCTGCCGACCAATATTTGGTAGCCAAAACATCTGGTCCCATACGACCCACCTGAATGGAATTATCTCCCAGGAAATGATTCTTCCTTATGTAGAGATTCATTAACACATTATTGTCCGCTGCCGTATAATCATCATAACGCTGATTACCATCGGAAAAGTTTGGGCTATTAAAGGTATTGCGTGTAGAAGTACCCATATTATTATCAGACATAAAGGCATATTTAGCCCCCACCATCCAGTCCTTGTCAAAGCTGTAATGGCCTAAAATCTGAACTGATTCTGTAATGGTGGTATGCTTTCCAATATGATTATTGATGGCCTTTACCCGCACATCTCCCGAGAGCTTCAGCTTCCTACCCACATTGGACTCATCCTTTTTGGCCTCGATTTGTTTATTATCCTCTTTAGCTTGATTTACCTGGGCCCGCAAGTTTTCAACCCGCTGCTTTAGCTGCTGGAACTTGACATCAGCCCCGTCCTGACTCTCCGCAGCATAAGCGGTGCCAGCGAAGCCAAGACTTAATGAAATCAGCATTGCTGCTGCTAAATATTTTTTCATTTTATTCACTCCACTTTCCTTTATACTGCGTTTAGAACTTGGTGGATACGGACAGAGAGGAATACTCCGGTGCCCGGTCTCCCTTATCAGTGTATTTAGTCCCTAAGGATTGCTTACCTTCAATAAGGATGTTCTTATATGGTACCCACTGGAAGCCAAAGACGAAGCCCTTGGTATTATCCTGTACCAAGGTCATATCACTGGACAGTTTATTACCAGCCAAAATGGAGTAATATTCAATACCCTTTAGATTATCCCGAGTGTACGGAGCACTTATTCGACGCCAATCCAGATTCAGTCCGAAGGAGCCAATCTTGTCTAGATTTGCCTCTTTATAGCGAAGGCTCATATAGGTAGCACTCTGACTAGCATCAAAACATCGATTGTTCATATAGTCCGCCAAGAAGGTAACATTATTATCCAACTTATGCTTAATGCCAATACCCCAAATATCATGCTTGGCTCCATCCCAATATCTGTTAGTCGGATCAGTAATACCAGTAAGCTCTGATCCCATAGTAGAACTATTCTTATTAGCAGTGCGATACTGATGCAGCCAGGAAGCATATACCGTAGACTGATCGTTGATCTTGGCTTTACCGGTAATAAACAGAGCATCACCTATCCCCTTACTAAAGTAATATGGCACTGCATTACTGCCATCTGCATAAGTTACACTGGTACCACCAGTTACATATTTTGGATAGTCCTGAACAGGTGAAAAGTTAGCATAACCAATAGTTATATTGTGGTCGCCACCATTGATATCAAAGCTGGCCTTTACACCATCAATACCACCGCTGGTTTCCGCATCAGACCAGAAGCCGGTGGCCCCAAAGGTATGGCCAAAACGACCAATAGACAGGGTAGAGCCCACCACATTATCCATCTCAATATAAGCATCGGAAATCCAGTTATTATCCGCTCCTGAGAAGTCTGGATACCGTTGCTCAGAATTATACATATTATTATTATTCCACTTAAACAATTGCTTAGCATACTGGGTTGATAGACCATATTCATTGTTATTCATTACGGCCCAGCGGCCCTTAAAGCGCATGGTCTCTCCCACTTGACGTTCAATGGACAGCCGTAACCGCTGGGTCATCACATCCTCATGATTAACCTTGGCGTATTTAGCCCGCACATCCCCGTGTACATTCCATTCCTTGCTCCGCTCCACATCCTTGGCCTTTTGGTATTTATGCTTGGCCCTTTCTACCTTTAATACCTGGCGCAGCTCCTTAATTTCCGCTCGCAAAGCATCCAGCTGCTCTGGGCTTGGCTCTGCGCAAGCAATCCCTCCCAAGTTTAGGGAGAAAGCGGTGCTCAGCATCAAAGCCAAAACTTTTTTACTGTTTTTCATATTTCTCCCTCCTTAGAATTTAGCCGTAATAGCAATTACGGTCATATTATCAGCCCGCTCACTTATCTGATCAATGCTGGCATCCAAGCGATAGTTACTACTATCATAAGTCTTTTTCTTAGTACTACCTTTCGTAGTATATACTTTCTTTGTAGATGGATCAATATTTGTAATACTGTGATTAAAACGATAACCATTAACAGTTCCAGCAAAGCTCTGCAACACACTAAGTTTTACATTTTTGGTTATCATATAGTCAAAACCGATAACCGGCCCCCGAATACCTTCAAATGCTAAAATATCATCAGCCACTGATAAGGTGTTATACATAGCCGAACGACTTATGTAGTAATTATTAGACACAACATTAGCATCTTTATTGGAACCTATATTA
>CACZYN010000142.1 GCA_902785445.1 uncultured Anaerovibrio sp. | reverse complement strand
GGATGGCAATTTTACCATTGAACAAACGGAGAATCATTATGTATTAAAGTTCAAGGATGCAAAACTTCAGTATGGTTCCTATTCCCATGCTTTTGAATTTGATATGGAAAAGCTGGAAAAAAACGAAGAAGAAAGTATTTATTTTGATGACGAAAACGGAATTGAAGTCATTTTAAGGAAAAGCCTGGAGAAAGTCTGGTCTCCTTGGTTATGGTAAAGAATTGATATGGATTCCTGAAGGCGGCCTGAAGGTCGCCTTTTCGTATATTCATTTTTTTGTATTAAATAAATATGGAAAAACATGAACAATTGCGTTATGACGAGTAGGTGTGTGGGCTCGTCGAAACTCAAATATTCATCTTTTTTATATCAAATAAATATGGAAAAACATGAATATTTGAGTTATAATACAATAATTGGAGTGTAAAATAGGAGAGTAATGTAAGTAACAAAATTTTGGCATGCGGAGGATAGAGAAATGCACGAAGGATTTAGCATTGAAGAACTGAAAAAAAGACTCCAGAACAGCCGATACAAGCTTACTCATCAGAGACAGGATGTATTGGAAGTGTTCTTAAATAGTACAGGAGAACACCTTAGTGCCGAGGAAGTACATCGTACTCTCCGGGATAAGGGATATGATATTGGCCTGGCTACAGTATATCGTACTCTCGAATTGATGTGCAGTCCTGAAATGAACATTCTCCAGAAGATGGAATTCGGTGAGAAGCGTGCCCGTTACGAACTGAAGAAATTCGATGAGAATGGTCATCAGCATCATCACCTTATTTGCAAAAAATGTGATAAGGTTATAGAATTCTCTGAGGATATGCTGGAGGGGTTGGAGCAGAAAATTGCCGAGACCTGTAACTTCAACATTATTGATCATCAGGTGCTGTTCTATGGCTACTGTCAGGAGTGTGCCAAGAAGCTTTGAAAATTAAAGAGTTTACCTTAAATAGTGAGGACCAGGTGGTGGTCAAGGTAGTCCGTGAAGTCCTGAATCTTTTTAAGATAGAGACGGGCTGTGAGGAAGACTATACTTGGGAGTCACTGAATATAGAAAACAACCTGAAGCCGGGCAATATTCCCATTGTGGAGACCATTATAGCTATGACCGGTGTGGACGGAGAAAGGGTTCATCTGACTCAGACCACGGAAGGGCGTAGTGATGAACGGTTTGCTGCTGGCAAGCATCGCTTGATAAAGCTGAATCTTTATCAGCTTTTTCGGAAGCAATTCGGCTTTGAGGCTGCTCCCTGGGGGATCCTTCATGGAGTTCGGCCCACCAAGATAGTTCACCGTCTTTTAAATGGCGGCCTTTCCAGGGATGAGGTGGTGGAGCGTTTGCTCCATGACTATGAAGCCAGCGAGGATAAGGCAGTTACCATTACGGATATGGCCATTCGTCAGCAGCCATTTTTGGCCCAGACGGATGAAAAAACCATCAGTATTTACGTGGGGATTCCTTTTTGTTTGAGCCGTTGTCTGTACTGTTCCTTTCCGGCGAATATACTTCCTAAGGAAGATGGCTTGAAGGATTTTATGGCGGTATTTCGTAAGGATTTGGCGGCAGTTAAGCAGGCGGTTATTGACTATGGTTTTAAGGTACAGTCCATCTATGTGGGGGGCGGTACTCCCACCAGTTTGCCGGATGCTTATTTCCGGGAAATGCTCATCGCAGTAAAAGAGGCTTTTTATGGTCCTCATACGGTGGAATTCACTGTTGAGGCTGGTCGGCCGGACAGTATGTCTCCGGAAAAGATCCAGACCATGGTGGATATGCAGGTTACCCGGGTCAGCGTTAATCCCCAGACTATGCAGCAGAAAACCTTGAAGCGAATTGGCCGTAATCATACTCCGGAGGCCATCGTTACCATGTTCAAGGATTTGCGGGCAGCGGAGATTCCGGAAATAAATATGGACCTGATTATTGGCCTGCCTGGTGAGGGGGTGGCGGATATTGAGGATACCATGCAAAAGATTATTGCTTTGGGTCCTGATGATATAACCCTGCATTCTCTGGCTCTTAAGCGCGGTTCCGTACTGAAGATGAATTTGGAGGAATACGAGCTGCCAGATGACAATACCTGTCGGGCTATGTTTAATACGGCTATGGGGTATATCAAGCAGGCGGGGATGAAGCCATATTATCTCTATCGGCAGGGCTATATGAGCGGTCAGCTGGAAAATGTGGGCTGCTGTCGGGCCGGAGCTGAAAGTATGTACAATATCCAAATTATGGAGGAGCGTCAGACCATATTGGGGATTGGGGGAGCAGCCACCAGCAAGGTGATAAACTTCCATACCAAGCGGCTGAAATCTGCCTTTAATGCTAAGGATCTGATAACTTATCTGCGGGATATAAATATTTATGTTGATAAAAGACGGGCCCTGTTGGCGGAAGCCTACGGTGAGCCGTAATATATTATTATAGATTGCAATACCTTGCTTTTTAAAGCAAAGGAGGTTTTACAAAAGATGTTGACAAATGCTCCACGGGGCACCAAAGATATTTTGCCGGACACAGTGGGTGACTGGCTGTTTGTGGAAGATAAGATACGTTCTCTGTGCCGGCGGTTTGGCTATCAGGAAATCAGAACGCCAATGTTTGAGCATACAGAACTGTTTCAGCGTGGTATAGGTGAAGGCACCGATGTAGTGGACAAGGAAATGTACACCTTTACCGACAGAGGTGAACGCAGCATTACCCTGAGGCCGGAAAATACTGCATCGGCAGTACGGGCCTACTTACAGAATAAGCTCTATGCAGAGGATGCTCTGACCAAGCTGTTTTACATTGGTTCCATGTTCCGCTATGACCGTCCTCAGGCGGGCCGCATGCGGGAATTCCACCAGTTTGGCGTTGAAGCCATCGGTGAGTCCAATCCAGCGGTGGATGCAGAGATAATCCTGTTGGCTATTAAGCTGCTGGAAGGCTTGGGCTTGAAGGATTTGGAGCTGTATATTAATTCCGTGGGCTGCCCAACCTGTCGGGCCAAATACCGGACCATGTTGCAGGATTTCTTCCGGGATAAACTGGATGATTTATGTGGGGATTGTCAGAATCGTTTCGATCGTGCTCCGATGCGGATTTTGGACTGCAAAAAGGATGCAGACAAGCCTTATATGCAGGATGCTCCAAAGATTACCGATTGTCTCTGTGAGGAATGCAGTGACCATTTCAGTAAGCTGCAGACCTATCTCACCAAGGCTGGGGTGAAGTTTTCTCTGGACCCACGTCTGGTACGTGGTTTGGACTATTATACCAAGACAGCTTTTGAGATAAAATATCCTCCTTTGGGAGCTCAAAGTGCGGTAGCTGGTGGCGGACGTTACGACGGACTCATTGAGGAAATGGGGGGGAACCCTACTCCAGCGGTGGGTTTTGCTACTGGCTTGGAAAGAGTCCTTTTGGCTTTGGAAAAGCAGGGATTGTTACCGGATAAGAACCGCAGTGTGGATGTATATGTGGTGGCTCTGGGTGAACAAGCTCAGACGGAGGCCTTTAAGCTGGTAATGGATCTGCGGGATGCGGGCTATAGTGCGGCAGTGGATTATGCTGGTCGCAGTATGAAGGCGCAGATGAAGCAGGCCAATAAATATAATGCCAAATATGCCGCTATAATGGGTGAGGACGAGCTGGCGGAAAATGCCGTTGTCCTTCGGGATATGGCTGGCAGTGAGCAGGAAAAAATTCCGGTGGCGGAATTGATTAACCGGCTCAAATAATTAATTATAGAAAATAATTTATGAGGTGAAATATTAATGGATACTTTAGAAGGTTTGAAGCGTTCTCATCATTGTGGCGAGCTGCGCAAGGATAATGTGGGCAGTGAGGTTGTACTCTGCGGCTGGGCTTCCCGTCGTCGTGACCATGGTGGATTGATTTTTATCGATTTCCGTGATCGTTCCGGTTTGGTTCAGATCGTATTTGATGAGGCAGCTATTGGTGAGGAGGCCTTCCACAAGGCAGAGACCATCCGCAGCGAGTTCGTTCTGGCTGTTCGTGGTGATGTTCGCGCCCGTAGCGAGGAGACTATCAACCCTAACATGGCTACTGGTGAAATTGAGGTGGTAGTAAAAGAGCTGCGTATTCTCAATAAGGCTAAGACCCCACCATTCTACATTCAGGATGGTATTGAGGTCGATGAGATGTTGCGTCTGAAGTATCGTTACCTTGATTTGCGTCGTCCGGAGATGCAGAAGTGCCTTATGCTCCGTCATCGGGTTACCAAGATTATGCGTGACTACTTTGATCGTAACGGCTTCCTGGAGATTGAGACTCCTATGCTATGTAAGTCCACTCCGGAGGGTGCCCGTGACTTCTTGGTACCAAGCCGCTTGAATCCAGGTGAGTTCTATGCTCTGCCACAGTCTCCACAGATTTACAAGCAGATTCTCATGCTCTCTGGCTTTGAGAAATACTTCCAGATTGTCCGTTGCTTCCGTGATGAGGACCTGCGGGCTGATCGTCAGCCAGAGTTCACTCAGCTGGATATTGAGATGTCCTTCATTGATCAGGAGACTATCCTGACCATGATGGAAGGCATGATGGGTGAAATCTTTGATAAGGCATTGGATATTAAGCTGCCAGAGAAGTTCCAGCGTATGACTTGGGATGAGGCTATGGAGCGTTATGGTTCCGACAAGCCGGATCTTCGCTTTGGCATGGAGCTTATGGATATTTCCGAGTATGTTAAGGGCTCTGACTTTAAGGTATTTGCTTCTGTATTGGAAAACGGCGGTCAGGTGAAGGTTATCAACGTGGAGGATTATGCCAATATTCCTCGCCGTGAGCTGGATGGCCTGGTTCAGTATGTACAGGGCTATGGTGCCAAGGGCTTGGCTTGGATTCAGTACACTGAGGAGGGCGTAAAGTCCCCATTTAAGAAGTTCTATTCCGATGAAACCTTTGAGGAAATCAAGAAGGCTACTGGTGCCAAGACTGGTGACCTGCTGTTGGTTATTGCTGACAAGCCGTTGGTAGTAGCCCAGGCTCTGGGCGAGCTCCGTCTGGAGATGGCCCGTCGTCGTGGTCTCATTGACCCAGACAAGCTGTGCTTCCTGTGGGTAGTTGATTTCCCTATGTTTGAATACAGTGAAGAGGATAAGCGTTGGAAGGCTATGCATCATCCGTTCACTGCACCTCGTGATGAGGATGTTC
>CACZYN010000141.1 GCA_902785445.1 uncultured Anaerovibrio sp. | reverse complement strand
CTATTGGACAGGAAAATGAGTATAGCGGCATCAAGGATTGCAGTATTATAACTGCCACTTACCATCTGGATGTCGAGCTGTTGGGGTCTCTGGCAGTGCTTGGGCCAACCCGTATGGAATACGGCCGGACAATGTCGCTTTTAAATTATATGAACCAAAATCTCAATGAAGTCGTGAAACGGCTGAATTGGTAGAATACTGAAGAGGTGAACAACTAGAATGCCTTTTGACAAAGACAAGCTGAAAAAAAAAGATGAAGAAAGGTTAGAGGAGATGCAGAGGGAGATTGATGAACATGAAAAATCTTCTGAAGAACTTGAGAATAACCAGCCCGAAACTGAGGTTATAGAGGAGGCTCCGGAGGAGAAATCTGAACTGGAGCTGCTGCAGGAAAAGGTGGCTGAGGACGAGGAAAGGTACAAGCGCCTGCAGGCGGATTTTGAAAATTTCCGGCGTCGGACCCGGCAGGAGAAAGAGGAATTATCTGCCTTGGTGGTGCAGAATTTTATCACTGAGCTGTTGCCCATGGTGGACAATTTCGAGCGGGCCTTGGCGGCTGAAGTCACTGATGGTGAGTCCTTTAAGCAGGGCGTGGAAATGATTTTTGGTCAGATGATGGATGTCCTGAAGAATCGTGGTCTGGAACACATTGAGACCCAGGATGCCAAGTTTGACCCGAATTTCCATCAGGCTGTAATGCGGGTGGAAAATCCGGAGCTGGAGGATGATACCATTGTATCTGAACTCCAAAAGGGCTACATGGTCAAAGGTAAGGTAATCCGCCCGTCCATGGTGCAGGTCGTATCTAATTAAGTTGTGTTGTGTAAATAGTTATCATATTTCACTGTTATATATGTGTTGTTACTTTAAGGAGGAAATATATTATGTCAAAGATTATTGGTATTGATTTAGGAACTACAAATTCCGTTGTGTCCGTTATGGAAGGCGGCGAGCCTACAGTTATCACCAACCCGGAGGGCAGCCGTATAACCCCGTCTGTTGTTGGTTTTACCAAGACTGGTGAGCGTCTGGTAGGCCAGTTGGCTAAGCGCCAGGCCGTATCCAACCCAGATCGTACTATCGCTTCAATTAAGCGTCACATGGGTGAGAAAAATTACACTGTTACAGTAGATGATAAGAGCTATACCCCACCAGAGATTTCTGCCATGGTTCTCCAGAAGCTGAAGGCTGATGCTGAGGCTTATTTGGGTGAGACTGTTTCCCAGGCTGTAATCACCGTACCAGCTTATTTCAATGACAGTCAGCGTCAGGCTACCAAGGATGCTGGTCAGATTGCTGGTTTGGACGTTCTCCGTATCATCAACGAGCCTACTGCAGCTGCTTTGGCTTATGGTATTGACAAGGATGAGTCCCACACCGTATTGGTATTTGACCTTGGTGGTGGTACCTTCGATGTATCTATTTTGGATATTGATGGGGGTATGTTTGAGGTTCGGGCTACCAATGGTGATACCCATCTGGGTGGCGATGACTTTGACCAGGCAGTTATGAACTGGATTGTGGAGGAGTTCAAGAAGGAAAACGGTATTGATTTATCTGCTGACAAGATGAGTGCCCAGCGTGTTATTGAGGCAGCTGAGAAGGCTAAGATTGAGCTTTCCAGCATGATGTCCACCAACATCAACCTGCCATTTATCACTGCTGATGCTTCTGGTCCTAAGCACCTGGATCTTACCCTGACCCGGGCTAAGTTCGATGAGCTCACTGCTGATTTGGTTGAGCGTACTATGATCCCTACCCGTAAGGCTATGGAAGATGCTGGACTTACCGGTAATGATATTGACAAGATTCTGTTGGTTGGTGGTTCTTCCCGTATCCCAGCTGTTCAGGAAGCTATCAGAAAGTACTTGGGTAAGGAACCACATCGTGGTATCAATCCTGATGAGTGCGTATCTGTTGGTGCAGCTATTCAGGGCGGCGTTCTGTCCGGTGATTATGACGAGAAGGGCGTAGTTCTTTTGGATGTAACGCCACTTTCCCTTGGTATCGAGACCTTGGGTGGTGTTTGCACCAAGATTATCGAGCGCAATACCACTATTCCTACCTCTAAGAGTCAGGTATTCTCCACGGCAGCAGATAATCAGCCAGCCGTTGAAATCCATGTGCTTCAGGGTGAGCGTGAGATGGCAGCCGGCAACAAGACTTTGGGCCGCTTCAACCTCACTGATATCCCACCAGCACCACGGGGAATTCCACAGATTGAGGTTAAATTCGATATTGACTCCAATGGTATCGTGCATGTTTCTGCTAAGGATTTGGGTACTGGCAAGTCCCAGAACATCACTATTCAGTCTGACAGCGGCATGAGCAAGGAAGATATTGACCGTATGGTTAAGGAAGCCGAGGCTCACGCAGCTGAGGATAAGGCTCAGAAGGAAAAAATCGAGATTCGCAACAATGCTGATTCCATGGTTTATCAGGCTGAGAAGGTTGTTAAGGAAATGGGCGATAAGGCAGATGCTGCCCAGATCGACAAGGTTAAGGCTGGAATTGAGAAGCTTAAGGAAGCCCTCAAGGGTGAGGATAACGAGGCCATCAAGAAGGCCACTGAAGAACTCCAGCAGCCACTCTATGAAATCAGTGCAGCAGCTTATCAGGCTGCCCAGCAGGCTCAGCAGGCCCAGGGCGGTCAGACCGGAGCTGATGCTCAGCAGGCACCAAAGGACGATAATGTGGTAGATGCTGATTTCACTGAGGTTAAGGAAGATAAATAATTATGAGCGAAAAGCGAGATTATTATGAAGTCTTGGGCATCCAGAAGGGTGCTTCCGAGGCGGAAATAAAAAAAGCATATCGCAAGATGGCAATCAAATATCATCCAGACCGTAATCGAGACAACAAAGAAGAGGCCGAGGCCAAGATGAAGGAAATCAACGAGGCCTATGATGTGCTGAAGGACCCTCAGAAGAAGGCCCAGTATGACCAGTTTGGTCATGCCGCCTTTGAAGGCCCTGGCGGCGGTGGCGCCGGTGGCTTCGGCGGATTCGGCGGCTTCGGTGGCGGCGGCTTTGATGATATTTTCGATACCTTCTTCGGGGGCTTTGGCGGTGGACGTCGTTCCCGCCGGCCAGGCCCGGAGCAGGGGGCAGACTTGCGCTATGATTTGGAGATAACTTTTGAGGAAGCAGCCTTCGGTAAGGAAGTGGAACTGAATATTCCTCGAACGGAAAACTGTGAAACCTGTAAGGGGACTGGGGCAGCCAAAGGAACTTCCCCGGAAGAATGTCCTAAGTGCCATGGTACAGGACAGATTCAGTCCTATCGGAATACTCCATTAGGGCGCATGATGACCACCTCGACTTGTGACCGTTGTCATGGAACTGGTAAAATCGTCAAGACTCCTTGTAAGGACTGTGGCGGTAAGGGACAGAAAAAGGTCAACCGCAAGATAAAGGTAAATATTCCAGCTGGTATTGATGAGGGACAGCGCATTCGTGTGGCTGGCGGCGGTCAGGCTGGTATCCGTGGCGGAGCCAACGGAGATTTGTACGTGTATATCTTTATTAAGCGACATGTACTCTTTACCCGAGAGGGGGCTGATGTACTGTGCGAGGTACCAATTTCCTTTGTACAGGCAGCCTTGGGTGATACCATTGAGGTACCAACCATTCATGGCAAGGTGGAGATGAAGGTTGCGCCGGGCATTCAGTCCGGAACTATTATGCGTCTCCGGGGCAAGGGTATCCCATTGCTGCGCCGTGAGGGAGCCTATGGTGATCAGCATGTGCGGATAAAGGTATTGACCCCTCAGAAGCTTTCCGATAAGCAGAAGGAATTGCTGAAAGAATTTGCTGAGATTGGCGGAACCAAGGTAAATCCTGAGCAGAACAGCTTCTTCAATAAAGTAAAAAAGATGTTCAAAAATGATTGATATTTTACCCTGGGCATAGTACTATGTCCGGGGTATTCCTATTATAGTGTTAGATTAAATGGCGTTTTGAGGAGCGATAGGATATGAAATGGTGTGAAGTGAGCATACAGACCAGTCATGAGGCTGTAGAGCTTATATCAGAGATTTTTACCGAGCTGGGAGCTACCGGTGTGGTTATAGAGGATCCGGAATTAATAAATGATTACATTACTTCTGGTAAATGGGACTATACAGATATTCCCATTGCCACGGAAACTGAAGTGGTGACAGTAAAGGCCTATTTATCAGTAAATGGTGAGTTGGCTGGGCGGCTTCAGACCTTGGAAAATGAAGTAAAGCTGTTGGCTGACCGGGGAGTAAATATTGCGCCGGGAATAATTTCCACCAGTGAGCTGGCCGATGAGGACTGGTCTGATACTTGGAAACAGTATTTCCACACGGAAAAGCCTGGCGAACGGATTGTCATTAAGCCTAGCTGGGAAACTTATGAATCCAAGGATGATGAAATCGTGGTGGAGTTGGACCCAGGTGCCGCCTTTGGCACTGGTACACATGCCACTACTTCCATGTGCATTCGGGAGCTGGAACAGTTGGTAAAGCCTGGCATGAAGGTGTTTGATATTGGTACTGGCTCAGGAATTTTGTCTATTATTGCTGCCAAGCTGGGAGCTGAAAATATTCAAGCGGTAGACTATGATGAGTCAGTATTGAAAATAGTTCAGGAAAATATTGACCAAAATCATGTGACAGAAAAAATTTCTGTAGGTCAAAGTGACCTGATGCAAAATGTGTCCGGCAAGGCCAATTTAGTGATTGCCAATATTGTGGCAGATATAATCATTCGGCTTTTTGACCAGCTGGATGAGCATTTGGAGGCGGATGGTACATTACTTACCAGCGGTATTATTGAAGACCGTATTGATGACGTACTCAAGGTGGCCGAGGCCCATGGCTATGGCGTCATCCGCGACCTTTGCGGTCACGGCATCGGAACCGAGATGCACGAGGACCCCAACGTGCCCAACTACTACGACCGTAGGAACGACCTGCGCCTCGAGGTGGGCATGGTCTTCGCCATCGAGCCCATGATAAACATGGGCACCCACGAGACGCGCCAGGGCGACGACCACTGGATCGTCTACACCAAGGATGGCCTGCCCTCGGCGCACTTCGAGAAGATGGTCGCCATCACCGAGGACGGCCCAGTCGTCATCACCACCGAGCCTGATCATAAAAGGCCTGTTTAAGTACGGCGTTCTACGAACGCCGTACGAACTCGACGCTGCAAAGCGCCCTGGCACCCC
>CACZYN010000140.1 GCA_902785445.1 uncultured Anaerovibrio sp. | reverse complement strand
CTCCATCCTGTCATAATCCTTAAATAATCAGTCTAAAATATAAATCTCGATATTCTGACGACCAAAGGCACAAGCCTCCTCATAGGTCTCAAAAGCAATATCTATCTTGTTTCCAATAATACTGGATCCCCTATCCTCAGCTATGGCCTCGCCATAATCTGGAATATAAACCCGGGTTCCCATTGGAATAAAATCCGGATCAGTAGCAATAACGCCCCGTCTTAGTATTGTTCCAGTAGCTGTATATGTACTGGTTTCAAATGGACTATAGGCCGAAGCATTTACCCATACCCGACGGGCATTTTCCAACCCAGCCGGTGTTGGAGGCGGATCAAGTCTCCGATATGTCTGAGGACCACAAACGCCATCCACTAAAATCCCCTCAGACTCCTGAAAACGCTTTATGGCTTCAACTGTAATACTATCACACTCACCGGTTACTTCCCCGAAATAGAACCCCTTTTCTTTGAGCAATGTCTGCACCTTGGTCACATGTTCACCAGCGGTTCCTTCCTTCACTACCGGTGCGGCCAATGCCGAGGTACAAAACATCATTACTATGGCGCATATCAGCGCACAAATACTGAGCTTGCCTATTCTCAAAATACCACCTCACCTTTCCTAAAATACGATGGGGGTATTATATCATATTGAGGATAATTGTGTCAAAGATTCAAACAATTCACGGTTTAAAAGCAAAACAGACCGATGAAAAATCTGAAAACAGAAGCTCCATCGGTCCATACATTGTGATATTACATCAGATGATATTCTTTACATATACATCATAGAGGGCTTTTAATTCCTCAATCTTATCGTACATCTCTACCTGGAGACCGGAAGCTGTCTCATAATCCCCTTCGTTAAGCGCATTAGTCAACAAGGTGAAGAGAGACTTTTCATCAATGCTGTCCTTGGCCAGATAATACCGAAGCTCATTGATCTTATTCCAATTGTAGGCATCCTGATCAGTTACATACTCGGTGTCAATTTCCTTGGCAGCCCGAACGATTTCCCGATTTTCCGGAATAATACGAGCGATAAGCTCCATCTTCCAACGGGTCAGAGCGCCGTCCTTGAAGGCTTCGATAATGGCATCGGTGAAGGCACCGGCCGCAGTGATGGTCTTGCGCTTCTCCATATATTTATCCAGAGCAGACAAATTCTCCCATACGGTAGCTGGTGGAGCCCCGAAGAGGTGGTTGCGCTCTTCTTCAGTATAATCCTCAAATACATCCTTCTCAGAACGATAAGCCCGATCAGTTTCCAGATAATCAGCCTTTACGCCAGCTTCCTTGGACAGCTCTGCCAGCAAATCACTGGTGGACTTGGTAACCGCATAGCGAACGCCATCCAGGAGAGCAGAATAAATTGCGGCCAATACCAGATAAGTATTGGTATATGGGTTGCAGGCACGCAGCTCGAAGCGGGTAGCCATTGGATTAGATATATCCCGAATAAGGCCAGCCAAAATGGAGCGGTTACGGGAAGGTATCTCCGGGCTATGACCCAAAGAAGTTACAATACATACTGGTGCCTCAAAACCTGGCTTTAAACGATTGAGGGAATCATTGGTAGCGGAAACAAATGGGTTGATAACCTCGTAGTTCTTCAAAAGACCCATAATAGCACCATAACCAACTGCACTCATGTAGTCCACAGTCATTTCCTTTGGTGCAAAGAGATTGTAGAAAGAGCCATCTTCCATAATAGCAGCCAAACCGATATGAGTGTGCTCACCATTACCAGCCACACCAATCATTGGCTTAGCCTTGAAGCTTACTTCCAAACCATTGAGACGGAAGGTCTGCTTTACAATGGTGCGTACCAG
Source organism: uncultured Anaerovibrio sp. (assembly GCA_902785445.1). Classification (GTDB taxonomy): domain Bacteria; phylum Bacillota; class Negativicutes; order Selenomonadales; family Selenomonadaceae; genus Anaerovibrio. Next base: position 3,370 of record CACZYN010000140.1, on the reverse strand, counting down.
CAGCTCGTTGTCAGCAGCCTGGAGAGCATCATCAAAGCGCCAGTCAATTTCAATCTGCTCGCAAACAGAAGTCATGCTGCCGCTCTTATCAAGATGAGCCTTGATACCGCCAACCTCTTTATGACCCATTTCCACCTTCAGACCATAGCTTTCCAGGCGTTCAACAGTCTGCTCCAAAGCGGTACGAACCACGCCGTGGGTCCGCTGCCAATACTGCTCCTGCATTACCTGGGAAGCAAACATTTCATCCACATGAACATGGGACAATGGAGTCTTTACCCAAAATTCCAGCTCTGTTGCTGCAGTGAAGCTGATATCAGCAATCTTGCTGCAATCAATATGTTCCAAACCGGAAATCTTGGAATTCTTATGGAAGGTATCCAAGAGCTCCTTCTTGACAAAGGACAGGGTATCTGCCAAAACAGCCCGGGAATCCACCCGCTTGCCATTATGAATAAGGAAAGCCGGTATACGCAGGGTACCAATTGGGAAACCAGTTTCCTCATCGTAATTTTCAAAATTATAATCAACAAACCAATTAACACTCGGGTCAATAGGCATATCTACCTTGGCGTTGTTCAATGTGGCAATACCGGAAAGAACTACGGAAGAACCGTCAGTCTGGACTGCCCGGCCGCTGTAGAAATCTTCCATATCCTTCAAGAATACCCGCATAGGAATCTTCTCGTCGGTATCATTACCAGCCAAGTCAATACCCACCAAAGAAACATATTTGATCTCTGGATGAGCTGTCAGGGTAGCTACGATATCCTCTTTCTTGGAATTTGCCGGGATTACAAATACTAATTCTTCCATGTTAATTACCACCTTTTCATAAAAAAATAAAAGCTGCAGGACCACAACAGTCCATGCAGCTTCGTCGCCGTAAAATATTCAACTTATTTACACAAGTGATAGTATCATATCATTTTGATTTTGGCAAGCATTTTTTTTAAATTTTGCTAAAGCGTACATCCACCATGTTACCCAGATGAATTTTATTCTTTATCTCCTTAGGAATAGCTATTTTTACCACCAGCTTACCCTCCGGATACTGTTTTACGTAACCGCCCTCGGTATTATCTTCCATTTCCTCTGTTTCATCTGGCTCAATAATCTCTACAATGGTACCATCATATTTTTTCCGGTCCACATAAAATGCGGCGATCTGCCCCATGGAGGCATAGTCAGCTTCATTCGGGTTCAAATAAGCTTCCACCCAGATATCCGCATCGTTGCCCACATAAGCCACCACATCACCTGGACGAATTTCAGCACCTTCCTCCAGATTATTGAGATACACCACCCCATCAACAGTAGCAGTTATCTCCGTTGCTCCAGCATTATTTTTGGCCCGCTCCAGAGCAGCCCGGGTCTGATTTACCTGTTGCTCAGCCCGCTTAATGACCTCCTGGCTGGCTGGTTGAAATGTGGTTTCATAAGTAACATTGGTAGTGGTATTGGAGCGCTTGGCCAAAAGCATATCATACTCTGCCTTGGCCTCGTCCCGTTTGATTCCACTTATTGCACCCATTTCGTAAAGCTTGTTCATTTGGTCAAGCTTATTCTTAGCTGCGGCAATTTCACTTTCCGAAGCTCCGCCGCCACTGGACTGAACTACCCGCGGACGAGATACGGTAACCCCTTTTTTTACCTGTTCCAAATTTTTAATGGACAACTCCAGGGTTTGCTCCATTTGTTTAATTTGCTCATCGGTTACAGCTACTTCCACCGTTGCAATAACATCACCAGCTTTAACCATATCGCCGTTTTTCACCATTAATTCGGTGACCTTGCCCGGAGCCTTAGCCCTTACTCCCACCATATTGCCGGCAATCTTGGCATCATAAATATCAAGATTTCCCCAACAAAACAGTGCGTACCACACCACGCTGGAACAGATAATCGTTAAACCCAATACCCCTATTAAACCATATTTAATCCACAACTTTGCCTTATGAGTAATATCTATCTCTGTCAAAACAAACCTCCAAAACTCCAAAAAACAAGGAAATCTGTATAAAGCTACACAGATTTCCTACTGTATCTCATATAAGAGCTTAAGTCGTCAATTTATCCTTTAGCTGTTCTTCCACATCTGCCCAGGAATTATTAATACGCTTCATAGCCAATACTTCCCGCACATCCATTTTTGCCAAAACTGCCAACTGTCCAGCCTTAGCTATATCTCCCAGCTTATATCGCTGGTCTATAAGACTACAGGCAATTTCCCGCTCAATGCCATACTTCAGCTTCAGCATATCTGCTGCGACACTTTTCCGAAATTCTCTTACAATTTTTTCGGAAATACCAATTTCCCGAAATACATCCGTCCAGGACTTATCTTCGCTCTTCATGGAAACAATGCTGTCAAAGGATTTATTAGACAGCATGGCCATGTGGGCAATCCGACAGGCATCCTCCAATCGACCGCCCTGATTACAGTAATTCAGCAAGGAAGTGAAGCTAACGCCATATTGCTTGGAAATCTGTGCAACCAATTCGTTCTTATCCGGCCACCTTTGGGGCACAGCAAAGAAATGCCTCTCTCCCCGTGGGGAAACACCATCACGATTGGCTGCTTCGGCACTGCCGGTAAAGATAACTGGCACCGTCAGAGCACTTATCAGCAATATCCCAGACAAAACCTTTAGCATACAACTAATCTTCAGCTTTACCATAGGAATCACTCCTCTACGCCTACTATCAGATTATACCACCAAATAGCCGACAAATCCTTAAAGACAGGTTAAAAATCTGATTTTATCTTACATTAAAGCATGACCCGCCGATAAATTCCCGGATAAGGGAATTAGAAGGAATGTCTTTGGTATCATATATTGATTTAAAGTTTCGACAAAAAGCCAAAAGTTCCTGCCCCTTTTGAAAATTTGGGTCATCCGGCTCAATTTCTGCCAGCATATACATGGCATAATGCTTTAAAGCACCCAATTCGTAAATAAGAGCCGAGTTAAACATAACATCAGCATCATCCTGATATGGGAAAATGTACTTTTCCTCACCGGCCCGAACTCCCGGCCACAAAGAAATTGTACTGCTGGCAGAACGTCCCCTGGTCCGGTAATCACGAACAATACGCCGAAGCAGGCGCACCCGGGAGGTAGAAATGCGGGTTTCCTCATCCATATTCAACTGATTCAGGGCGCTGACATAAAGTTTAAATTTATGATTACGAGGTATGGAGCTAGTAAGGGTTTCATTGAGGCCATGTATTCCCTCAATGATGATCGGTTGTTTCTTGCCTATCTGCATTTCAATACCATAATCCAGTTCACGTACCCCTTCTTTGAAGTCGTAAACCGGGGTAAGGACCTTTTCCCCCTCCAGCAACCGCATAAGCTGTTCATTA
>CACZYN010000139.1 GCA_902785445.1 uncultured Anaerovibrio sp. | reverse complement strand
GGCAGTTATCTTATTGCCATTAATACGCGCCTGTTCCAGCAGATCAGCTAAATTTGTAGCATCCTTTTCTTCTACTTTATCGGTATCAGTTGCCACCGCTTTTGGACTCTCTTTAGCTTCAGCAGCCTTAGGGGCTTTGGCAGTACTTGCTTTCTTGGCCGTCTTAGCCTTTGGTTTCTCTAATACTTCTGTCTCGTTATCCTCAACGACACTTTGTTTCTTAGATGGCTTAGCTGTCTTAACGGTTTTAGTAGTTTTAGCCTTAGTATCAGTTTTAGTTTCTTTAGAAGCCTTAGTTGCCTTGGTAGCTTTAGCTTCCTTAGTATCCTTAACTGTCTTTTCAGCCTTAGCTGGCTTGGTTGCCTTAGTGGTCTTAGTAGCTTTGGTAGTTTTAGTTTCCTTTTCTGCCTTTTCCTCTTTAACTGCCTTGGCAGCTGTCTTAGTACTCTTGGAAGCAGCAGTCTTTACCGTCTTTTTTGCTGCAGACTTAACAGGCTTTGTTTTCTTATCAGCCGTAGCTGAAGTCTTTTCCTTCTTTACTTCTTCCTGTTTTGCTGAAGCTTTCTTTTCTGCCACCTTTGGCTCAGCAGCTTTTTTCTTTACAGCCATTGATAAACCTCCTTTCTGCAAATATTTTGAGCTCATTATCAATCAACACTTTGCAATTCATCCATTTCTTGCTTTATTTTCTGACTGATCGCCAGTTCCTCCATATACTTTGCATCGCCCTGCTGACGTAATCTTTCAGCATTTTCTGAATGCACTTTATACTGGCTAACCAGATAACTCCTTCTTAACTGGCGAACACAGGCCTCATATAATAAGGAAATATCTTCTTGACCCAAGTCCTCCACTAAAGCCCTGGATAATTCTGCCACAACATCCTCACCCAAGGAGGAGAGGCTCATTATATCCGTGACTTGTTCACCTGCCCGGTATTTATCATAAAGGACAGTTAAAATTTGTTTGTGAATGGCCTCCGGCAGGGATTCTATAGGCACCAGGCTAACAAAATGTTCGACTATGGCCGGTTCATTCCATACCATACGAATTATTACCCGACCAGCCCGGCGACTGGCATCATCCACCTGATGGACAACATCACGCACCTTGCTATTATCCCTGGGCTGATGAGAAAATCCATTACCTTTTTTGGTCAACTCAACTAGTATATCATTTTCTGATACGCTTAGCAATTGGGCCACCTTGGAAATATATGCCGAGCGTTCAGCAGTATTTTTTATGCTGCCCAGCACCGGTAACATCTCCGTCAAGGCCCGTAGCCGTCCTTCCAATCCATTAATATCGCTATGGGCTAAAATATGTTTCAATTGGAACTCGACTACCGAGATTGCCTGACCAATAACCTGCCTGAACTCATCCACTCCATGTTTGCGAATAAATTCATCCGGATCCTTGCCATCTGGCAATTGCACTACCTTGATTTCTGCATTGGTTTCTCCCGCAATGCCCAAGGCCCTTGCTATGGCCTCCTGCCCAGCTCTGTCACTGTCATAACAGAAATAGATTGCCGGTGCATACCTAAGCAATTTTTTGCACTGCTCTACCGTAAAGGCTGTACCTAAAGATGCCACCACATTTTTTATCCCGGCAGCATATACGGATATAACATCCATGTATCCTTCTACTACCAAAGAAAAACCTGCCTGGGAAATATGACGGTGGGCCTTGTCCAAACCAAAGAGCAAGCGACGTTTATTAAATAACATCGTCTCCGGGGAATTGAGATATTTGGGCTGGCCATCGCTAATAATCCGACCGCCAAAGCCACAAACCCGGCCCCGCTCGTCCATTATAGGTATCATGGCCCGATTGCGGAACCGATCATACTCGCCATTACCCTGCTGACGCTTAACCACCAGTCCGCTTTCCAGAAGCAACTCTGTATCCAGTCCTCGTTTGGCAAAGGCATCCGTTAATTTACTCCAGGCATCAGGAGCAAAACCCAAATTAAATTCCTTTATGATGTCATCACCTATGCCCCGGTTATGAAAATATTCCAAGCCTGCCTTACCATATGGAGTTACCGTAAGACAATTGTGGAAAAATTTTCCCGCCAGCTCATGGACTTCCCTAAGAGCAGCCAGTTTTTTATCCCGGGCAATCTCCTGAGGAGTCTTTTCCCGCTCCGGCAAGGGAATATTCAACCGTTCAGCCTGTAAGACGATGGCATCATAGTAAGAAATATTTTCAATAAGAGAAATAAACTTAAATACATTGCCACCAGCATGACAACCAAAACAATAGAAAAAACCTTCATCCGGTTTTAGCGAAAAAGACGGGGTGTCCTCCTGATGGAAGGGGCAACAGCCCCAATACCGGTTCCCCCGGCGTTTTAACTGCACATAGGATGACACTACAGAAACCAAATCGGATTCTGAACGCACCCTTTCCACAAACTCATCTGGCAAGAATATTGCCATTCATACTCATCCTTTACTCATGAAGAAACAGTGCAACGGGAAATCCCCTTTTGCACTGTTAATATTCCATACAAAACTTAAATATCCTTTTTTTATGAAAATTTATCTGAAAAATCTAAAAATTGTCTTGACAAATTAATATTTTTTTACTTTACCATAACGCCTATAGGTGGCATATAAATATCATTAAACAACTGTACAGCATAACTGTCAGTTATGCCGGCCACATAGTCTACTACAGTTTGTTCCAACCCCCATTCTGTCTGCCTTTGTTGGAATTCCAGAGGCATTTGGTCAGGATTCTGCAAGAAATATTCATAAAGCTTCTGGAGAACAAAGACGGCCTGCTTTCTTTCCCGGGCCAGCCGCTCTGAATGATAGACATTTTCAAACATAAACTCCCGAAAGACATGTATAGCTCCATCCATATCCGGTGAAAAGCCAATATCTCCCGTTTTTTCTGAATAAACAATCATGTCTGATACCATGGCAGTAATCATTTTGGAAGTATCCACGCCTATCTTTTCCATTACTAACTTTGGCAAACTGGCTGGTTTTAAAAAATCTGCCCGCAAGCTATCATCAAAATCATGGCAAAGATAAGCTATACGATCCGCCCAATGAACTATCTTTCCTTCCATCGTAAATGGAAGAGTCTTGCCGCTATGGTGAACTATCCCATCCATGGTTTCCTTGGTAAGATTAAGACCTTTGCCGCCCTTTTCCAGATATTTCACTACCCTAAGGCTCTGTTCATTATGAGCAAAATGACCAACCAATTTGTCCAGAGCAGCCTCCCCAGCATGGCCAAAAGCCGTATGCCCCACATCATGTCCCAGGGCAATGGCTTCGGTAAGATCCTCATTCAGCCGCAAGCTCCGGGCAATGGTGCGACCAATCTGGGCCACCTCCAGGCTGTGAGTCATGCGGGTCCGGTAATGATCACCGGAAATAATATATACCTGTGTCTTATGCTTAAGACGACGAAAGGATTTGGAATGAATTATCCGGTCCCGATCCCTTTGAAACCGGGTACGAAATTCGCAATCATCCTCTGTTTTTTCCCGCTGAGCCTCCCGGCTTTTAGCAGCCAATGGAGACAAAAGTTTATATTCATTTTCTTCCGTACGCTCTCGAACATTCATATTTTCACCTTCCTTGCCGTCTCATATTATGCTTTTTCTACATCAAAGCTATCATTTTGCTTCATATATGTCAAGAATACGAAGGTATTTGTATTATTTTCCGGTGGAAAATTTTAAATAATTAGGGTATAATTAAATAAATATGTTTTAGAGGGGAGAGTTATAGATGACTCAGGAAGCTATTGAAGCTATTCTCAAAGAAAAAATTGCCGTAGAGCGCGGCAAATTGCCAGTTCATGAATATATCGACCTCAACGCTGTTACCAATGGTCGTGGTGCAGCTGACGGTGGTCTGCTGTTCCTCAAGGCAGTAGATACTGCTCTGGAGATCATGAGCAAGTCCGTTGCCGGTACTTTGGCTGAGATTGTAAAAGACTAATTAAAGCATCAAAAAATGCTGTTCCTTACGGAACAGCATTTTTTTTGGTAAAAACCATACACGATCATGGGAGATACAAAGACACAGGGAAAATCCTTTTGCCTTTGTCAAAGTATAAAACGCAGGGCCATAGGGGAATCCTTTTCGGCTTCATCACTGCGTCCTAAATCAGCACGCACTTTTATTTTTCCCTTCCTTCCAAATGCGACAGAGTCGCACATACATCGAGGCGAATACCAAATAAGTGCCCATGCTGAGCCTGCGGCGCTCGGACTCCGCTCTTGCAGGCGAAAAGTTTCCCCTATGTCCAATAACATATTTTTACTGTTTAGCCTAACACAATCTTGCTGAAGTCAGCAACTCGGCAGATGAGCTGGTCAACGGACTTCAACAGACCGAGACGGTTGTTCTTCACCTTCTCATCCTTGTCCATAACCATAACCGCATCAAAGAAGCCATCAATTGGACCAGTGAGCTTGGTGAGCTCAACAATAGCTCCGGCATAATCCTGCTTATTGATTAATTCCTCAACCTTAGCGGCAGCAGTCTTGTAGGCAGTGTAAAGATTGCCTTCAGCTGCCTCCACAAAGAGAGCCTCATCACATGCAGCCTTGGCCGACTCATCCTTGCGGGAAATGTTCCCGGCCCGATTAAAGGCCTGAATATCGCTGTCCATGCCCTTCTTAACGGCCTCATTTACGGCTTGGGCCCGCAGGGTAACACTGTAAATATCGTCCACATCAACGAATACAGCATCCACCACGTCATAGCGTATTTCAGCATCGGAAAGAACATTCTTCAAACGCAGCTTCATGAAATCAGCCACATCTTCCTGCATTTTAGCCTGCGCCTTGGCATCAGATATATTCAACAGCTCCATAGCCTTGGCGGTAAGACCGGACAAGGAAATATGGTATTTTGCCTCCACCAGCATATTAACCATACCCAAGGCCTGGCGACGCAGAGCAAATGGATCCTGGGAACCGGTAGGGATCAGACCACGACTGAAGGTAGCCACCAGATTATCGATCTTATCAGCCAGGGAAACAATGCGACCAGCTACGGAAGCTGGCTGTCCATCCGAGGCACTTCTTGGCATATAATGCTCATCAATAGCCTGGGCTACAGCTGCATTCTCACCATCAAGGAGTGCATATTCCCGGCCCATGATACCCTGAAGTTCAGTAAATTCTGTTACCATACCGGTTACCAAATCTGCCTTACAGAGCTTGGCTGCCCGTACAGCGTCCTTCTT
>CACZYN010000138.1 GCA_902785445.1 uncultured Anaerovibrio sp. | reverse complement strand
TATGCTGATCTGGGCTCTTGGTCTTTCCCTTGGTGGTCCTACCGGTTATGCAATGAACGCAGCTCGTGACCTTGGTCCAAGAATTGCACATGCAATCCTGCCAATTCCTGACAAGGGCGACGGCAACTGGGGCTATGCTTGGGTTCCTGTAGTAGCTCCACTTTGCGGTGGTGTATTGGCTTATGTAGTAGCCAGCGCAGTTGGTCTTCTCGGATAAATCCCCAAAGGTAAGGTAATAATTAAACATCCCCACTTGTGGCTATATTTTTCATAAGTGGGGATGATTTTATTAGCATTGTAGTATTATTTATCAACTTTTCAGGAGGTTTTAGTCGTGAAAAAACTTATTAACGCAGTTGAAAAAGTGGAAGAAGAAATGATACTTGGCTTAGTAAAGTCAGCACCAGATAAGCTTCGCAAGCTTGACTGTGGCAACGTTGTTGTTAGAGCCAACAAGAAAGAGGGCAAGGTTGCTTTAGTATCTGGTGGCGGTAGCGGTCACGAGCCTGCACATGGCGGTTATGTCGGGGAAGGCATGCTGGATGGCGCAGTAGCTGGTGCAGTATTTACTTCTCCTACTCCAGACCAGATTTTTGAGGCTATTAAGGCTGTGGCAACTGATAAGGGCGTTCTTTGTATTGTAAAGAACTATACCGGCGATATCATGAACTTCGAGATGGCTATTGATATGGCCAAGGATGAGGATATCAAGGCTGATTATGTAGTAGTAAACGATGATGTTGCTGTTAAAGACAGTCTCTATAGTACTGGTCGTCGCGGTGTAGCAGGTACTATCCTGGTGCACAAGATTGCTGGTGCTTTGGCTGAAACCGGGGCAAGCCTGGAAGAAGTTAAGGCTGTTGCTGAAAAGGTTATTGCCAATGTTCGGACCATGGGTATGGCTATTACTGCCTGCACTGTACCAGCTGCTGGCAAGCCTGGTTTTGAGCTTTCTGATACTGAAATGGAAATTGGTATTGGTATCCATGGTGAGCCAGGTACTCGCCGTGAGGCTTTAAAGAAGGCTGATGAGATTGCTGATGAGCTCCTTGGAAAGATTACCGAGGACATTGATTATGTTGGCAAGGAAGTTGCTGTTATCGTTAACGGTATGGGTGGCACTCCATTGATGGAGCTGTACATTATCAATAATTTCGTTAATGATTATTTGGGCAAGAAGGGTATCAAGATTTACGATACCATGGTAGGCAACTACATGACCTCCATTGAAATGGCTGGTTTCTCCATTACACTGCTCCGTCTGGACGATGAACTGAAGAAACTCTACGATGCCAAGGCAGATACTCCGGCTCTGAAGCGCTAATTATCGAGGGGAACTGTTTACTATGATTACTAATTCACAGATGATTGACATCTTGAAGGCTATTGCTGCCAAGATTATTGAAGAAAAGGACTTCCTCACGGAGCTGGACAATGAGATCGGTGACGGGGACCACGGTATTAATATGGCCAGAGGCTTTGGTGCAGTGGTAGAAAAATTGGAAGGTATGGCTGACAAGGATATTGGCAGTCTTCTGAAAACCACCGGTATGACCTTGGTGTCCACAGTTGGTGGCGCCTCCGGTCCACTTTATGGTACAGCCTTTATGAAGGCCGGTGCCGTATTGAAGGATAAGAATGAGATGGATGCCAATGATTTGGTGGCAGCCATGGAAGCCGCTATTGGCGGTATCCAGATGCGGGGCAAGGCAACTACTGGTGAAAAAACCATGCTGGATGCTCTGTGTCCGGCCTATGATGCCTTAAAGGCCGGCGTAGAAGCCGGTGAGGATTTAAAGGTAGCTTTAACCAAAGCAGTTGAGGCTGCCGAAAAGGGTGTGGAATACACCAAGACTATAGCGGCAACCAAGGGTCGTGCAAGCTACGTTGGTGACCGCAGTATTGGTCACCAGGATCCAGGTGCAACTTCCTCGTTGTATATCCTGAAGGTTCTGTTGGCAAATGTATAATTGATATTTTGGATGAGCCGGGCAGTGAAGCAATGGCTTTATCGCCCGGTTTATTCAAGGTTAGGGAGAAATATATATGGTAGGTGTAGTAATTGTATCCCACAGCCAAACTTTGGCAGAGGGAGTTGTGGAATTAGCCAAATTGATGGCTTCTGACGCGAATATTGTTGCGGCAGGCGGTTTGGAGGGTGGTGCTCCTGGTACCAGCTTCCAGAAGATTTATGATGCAGTTGAAAAAGTTTATTCAGACGATGGTGTAGCTATTCTCATGGACATGGGCAGTGCTGTAATGACCACAGAAATGGTTATTGAAGCCATGGAAGGTCGTAAAATAAAGATGCTGGACGGCCCTATTGTGGAAGGCGGCGTAGTAGTTGCCCTTGAGGCTTCTTTAGGCACACCTTTGGAGGAATTGCAGGAAAAAGTCGATGAGGCCAGAGATACCAAGAAGCTGGATAATTAATATATTATTTTAGGTGGGAGGATTTTGGTTAATGGATAGTTTTGCAGATAAGGTGAAGAAATTACAGGATGTGCGGGTGTTCCTGCTGGACATGGACGGCACAATCTATTTAGGTGATAAATTACTGCCAAGAGCAAAGGAGTTTTTGGATTATTTACAGACATCCGGCCGTAGACGGGTATTTTTGACCAATAACTCCTCCAAGAACAAGGACAGTTATGTAGAAAAATTAAACAAATTGGGAGTTGAGGCTACCAGAGATGAAGTTTTGACTTCTGGTGAGGCTACCTGTATTTATTTGAAGTCCATCGGAGCCAAGAGAGTATATCTCATGGGTACTCCTGATTTGGAGAATGAGTTTAAGAGTTGGGGCTTTGAGCTGACAGAGGATAATCCTGAATACATGGTACTGGGCTTTGATAAGACCCTTACCTATCATAAGCTGGTGGTTGGCTGCGAATTCCTGCGCCAGGGTGTACCTTTTATTGCTACTCATCCGGATTTCAACTGCCCAATGGAGAATACTTATATTCCTGATACAGGCTCCATGATTGAGCTGATGAAGGCTTCTACTGGAGTATCTCCAAAAGTAATCGGTAAGCCAAATAAGGAAATCATTGAGAGTGCCTTCAAGAAATTCAACAATGAATTTGAGAAGAAGGAATTTGCCATGGTAGGCGACCGTGTTTATACCGATGTTAAGACCGGCGTAAATGCAGGTATTTGTGCAATTTTGGTACTGTCAGGCGAATCCACTATGCAGACTGTGGAGGAATCCGATGTTAAACCAACAGTCATTGCAGAAAATGTTGGGGAAATTTTGGATTGCCTGAAGGAAATTGACAAAAATAAATAATATTTATTATAAAGGAAAGGAAACCTTTGGGTTTCCTTTTTTTTTCTTTACAAATATGCTATAATCAAATAGTTAGGAGGAGTGTATTTTGAAGGTAAAGGGAAGTTTATGTCTGCTCTTGGCAGCCTTTCTTTGGGGCATTACATTTGTTGCCCAGCTGGCAGGAATGGACAATATAGGCCCTTTTACATATGGCTTTGCCCGTTATGTGGTGGGGATATTGGCCCTGTTGCCAGTATGGCGGTTTTTCCATGGTAAACGGGTACGGGCCCGGGAAGCAGGAAATTATAGCTCGGGCTGGAAAGCTGGTGTGGGAGCTGGTCTGATAATGTTTACAGCCTCTGCCTTTCAGCAATGCGCTCTGCAATATACTACCGCTGGTAAAACAGCATTTATAACTTGTTTATATATTATTTTTGTTCCGATCATTTCGGTAATTATTGGCAAGGTTATTGGTAAGGAAAACTGGGTTGGTGCCATTGCGGCGTTGATCGGTCTGTATTGCCTGTCAATTAAGGGCGATTTTGATCTAAATTATGGTGATGGCTTGGCCTTTATTTGTTCGCTATTTTGGTCACTCCACATCATGTATATTGGTCGCTATGCAGACAGAAAGGATATTATCGAACTGTCAGTGGCTCAGATTGTGGTTTGTGCGGTGCTGAACTGCTTTGTGGCTTTTGCTTTGGAGCAGGTGGTATGGCAGGATGTGATAAACGCCTGGTTCCCTATTGTGTTTGCCGGGGTGATGTCCTCAAGCATTGCCTTTACTTTGCAGATTGTGGGACAAAAATATGCTGAGCCGGCTCATGCAGCCATTATAATGAGTTTGGAGTCAGTCTTTGGTGCCTTGGGCGGTTGGGTAATACTCAACGAACAAATGACTAGAATTGAAATAATCGGGTGTGTGCTAATGCTCTTGGGTATGATTATTACTCAGGGGAGAATAATTTTTAAGAATAAATTTTTGTAATTTACTGATTTATGCTATAGAAGTGTATTCCGTGAAGCTGCAAGGAGGAGTGTTGGTATGGCAGATACGAAGTCGTCCATAAGGGAAGCTGTCGTTACAATAAAAATTGTTGGTGTAGGCGGTGGCGGCAATAATGTATTGATGCGCTTGGCGGAAGACGGAATGGATAAAAGCCAGTTAGTGGCTATTAATACCGATGTACGCCAATTGAAAAAGGTTGCAGCAGCTGGAATACCGGCCCTTTTAATCGGTGGAGCTCTCACCAAGGGGCGGGGCACTGGTGGCGACCCGGAAAAGGGCCAGCAGGCAGCCATTGCTGATGCAGAGAGCATCGCCGAGGCCATTACCGGAGCAGATTTGGTATTTATTACAGCTGGTATGGGCAAAGGGGTAGGAACCGGTGCGGCACCTGTAGTAGCCAAGATTGCTCATGATATGGACATTCTTACTGCCGGCATGGTTACCATGCCATTTTCCCACGAGGGAAGCCGTAAGATGGAGGTAGCCAGAGATGGTGTAAAGCTTCTGAGAGAGCATATGGATGCACTGGTGGAAGTTAAAAACGATAATATTCAAAAATTACCGGAATTCAGACAGATTTCGGTAGGCGAATCCTTTGGTATGGTGGATGATGTGCTTCGCCAGTCCATTGGAAGCATTGTGGAAATGATTCAGACTACGGGCATCATCAATGTGGATTTTGCTGATGTTACCACTATTTTTAAGAGCGGTGAAAACTGTGATGCAGTTATGGGTATCGGTGAGGGCAGTGATGTTTTAGCTGCTGTGCAAAATGCTATTAGCAGTCCCCTGATTGAAACGTCTATTAAGGGGGCTCGGGGAATGATTGTAAATATTACATCCAATGCCAGATTGCCGCTTTATGACGTGAAAGAGGCCAATGAGTTCCTCTATGATAATACCCATCCAGATGTGGAAAATATTATTGGTTTGGTCGTGGACGAAAATATGGAAGATTCGGTGAGAGCCACGGTACTTGC
>CACZYN010000137.1 GCA_902785445.1 uncultured Anaerovibrio sp. | reverse complement strand
AACCGTTTGCATCTCCATCCACAGTAACGTTGACCCCAATAAGCGGCTCTCCTTTTATATCAGTGACACGTCCGGATATTTTCCGCTTATTCTGTTGCTGTTCGGTTGAAGCAGGGGCTTTTCCGGAAATAAATATTTGCCTGTCAGAGATCCGATAAGTACACGAAGTACCTTCGAAAAGTTCAGAAAGGATTTCTTCTATATTTTTATTCTTACTGTCGATAGATACCTTACGTTCTAAGTTGACAGCGTCATCTAAATAGAAGAAAACAAATTGACTACTTTTCTCTATTGTTTTAAGCACTTCTCTCAACGTCGAGTTACTCATGCTGACCGAAAGGGTCTTAAATTGAGAATAATTGTTGTAACTTGCGAAAGAGTAGTCTATTCCGAGAAGTAAAAAGCACAGGAATAGCCCGAGAACCTTACTCTTTCGTTCTCTAATTGCATTTTTCATATTAAACATGTTAAAAATTTCTCATAATATTATTTTCTGTATATAAACATTCATAGGCACACAAGTCCCATCTGGATGATAGTTCGTATCATCCACTCTCTTCAATAATTACCATAAAATACGGGAGTTAGATTAGTTTATTATCTTATTTTTTATATCTATTTCTTTACTACTCGATACGTTTTATATTGTTCATCATAGGCATAAGAAATTGGTGCAACAAAGGTTAATCCATTAATAACTGTTTCAAAGTTGTCTTTCAAATCGATTTTTCCGGAACATTTTATTTTACTTAGCGCTGGGTCAAATTCTACATTCACACCATAATAGGTAGACAGGCGTTGCAAGACTATTCCCAAATCGGCACTTTGGAAACAATAGAGTCCATTTATCCACGATATTGCCTGTTCTACATCTACTTGTGATATATTTTCCTTTCCATCGGCAGAACTGAACATCTGATTAGGAGCCAAAATCGCTTTCGGAGTCCGGGCTGTTTCTACCTGAACACATCCTTGCGCTAGCACTACACTTCTAATCGCTTCCGACTCATACGCCGTTACATTAAATTTAGTACCAAGCACCCTGACATTCATATCTTTAGTCCGCACATAGAAAGGGCGGTTTTCATCTCTGGCTACTTCTATGTAGATTTCTCCGTCCACATAGATTTCACGTTTATCTTTTTCAAACTCTACCGGATAAATCACTCTCGTGCCGGCATTCACCCAGACTTTAGATCCATCGGCAAACGTCAATACCGATCGCTTTCCACGCGGAATGACCAATTGATTGTAAGCTGCCGATTTTTCCTTTTGTATACTTTCCTGATTTGTTTTGATTTCTACGGAATCATACGTAATCTCCGTTTCTTTTTCTTTCAGGCTCACTACGTTATCTTCCGCCAAAATCAATAGTGTTTCTTCCGTCAGAGGCAAATCAGCTTTGGTATTCACTGCAAAAGTGGCAATATCCGGATCCAGCACCGAAGAATAACTCTTTAATAAGAAGAAACATCCCACAAGAATAGCAACACTGGCCGCCGAGCTCAATCCTATTAAGAAATAGTTCTTACGTTTCGCCTTCTCCTTATTTATATTGGTTGCCTGAATACGAGTATCATTGGTGATATTCATATTCTCATCAAATGGAACATTATAATCCACGCGGCAAAATACTTTCTTACCCTTAAGATCTACATCTTTAATGGTTTTCTTATTCATACCCATGTTAATACAAAACCTCCGCTTAATAAAATAGGTCCGGCCCAAACAAAAGGCCGGACCTCAATGGATCTTTTTTTAATATTGTTTTTTGATAAGGAGTTATCAGCCTAACTCAGCGAAGTACTTAATGGTACGAACCATCTGGCTGGTGTAGGAGTTCTCGTTATCATACCAGGAAACAACCTGAACCTGAGTAGTGCCATTGCCTACTGGGCTAACCATAGTCTGGGTAGCATCGAAGAGAGAACCATAGCTCATACCAACAATATCGCTGGATACGATCTCATCCTCGTTGTAACCGAAGGACTCAGTAGCCTGCTTCTTCATAGCTGCGTTAACCTGATCTACAGTAACCTCACCCTCAACTACTGCATAGAGAAGAGTAGTGGAACCAGTAGGGGTAGGAACGCGCTGTGCAGCACCGATGAGCTTGCCGTCCAACTCTGGAATTACAAGGCCGATAGCCTTTGCAGCACCAGTGGAGTTAGGAACGATGTTAACAGCTGCAGCACGGGAACGACGGAGATCGCCCTTACGCTGTGGGCCGTCAAGAGTCATCTGGTCACCAGTGTAAGCATGGATAGTAGCCATGATACCGGACTTGATTGGAGCCAGGTCATTCAGAGCCTTAGCCATAGGTGCCAAGCAGTTAGTGGTGCAGGAAGCTGCAGAAATAACCTTGTCATCCTTAGTGAGGATCTTGTGGTTTACGTTGTAAACAACAGTAGGGAGATCCTTACCTGCTGGAGCAGAGATAACAACCTTCTTAGCGCCTGCCTTAAGATGTGCAGAAGCCTTTTCCTTGGAAGTGTAGAAACCGGTGCACTCGAGAACTACATCAACATCATGCTGTGCCCAAGGAATTTCCTCAGCGTTAGCCTTTGCGTAAATCTTGATTTCCTTGCCATTAACGGTAATGGAATCTTCACCAGCACTTACCTTGTCAGCATACTTGTACTTGCCCTGAGAAGAATCATACTTCAAGAGATGAGCCAGCATCTTAGGGCTGGTCAAATCGTTGATTGCTACTACTTCATATCCCTCAGCGTCAAACATCTGACGGAATGCCAAACGACCGATACGTCCAAAACCATTAATAGCTACTTTTACTGCCATGTGTAAAATACCCCCTAAAAAATATATAGATAATTTAATTTGAGAACGCACCAAGATTTGCCAAAACCGGCAAAAAAAGCGGGTATAAAATACCGCTTCGTCCTAGTGCACCTTATCCCTTAATCACCAATATAGTACACCAAGTTCAGCTTGATTGTCAACGCAAAATCAATAACCTTCGCTAACTATAGCATAAATAATATATATCGTACCAAAGTAATTTTCAAAATACTAAAAAGTAATAATTTTTTAACAATTATCAACAATTACTGGTGGCCGGTGTGAAATTTTTTGTACCGATTTTTTCCAGAGCCAAAGTGGCCTGAACCGCCAGGGCACACTCTAAACGCTTCTTTTGGATAGCACAGCCAGTTTCATACGGTATGCGGATATCATCATTGAACAAATCCGCGTTGGCATGACAACCGCCGCTACAGAAGAACTTGGCCCAGCAATCCTTGCACTTGTCCTTGTTCAGCACGTGGGATTCCCGGAAATAACGGGTGATCTCCTCAGCTCCCTCATCCAGGTCATTGAACACATCACCCAGCTTGTATTTCTTCCGTCCCACAAACTGATGACATGGATACAAGTCTCCGTTGGCAGCCACCGCATAGTATTCGTGACCGGAACCGCAGCCAGCCAGCCGCTTGGCTACGCAAGGACCATTGGATAAATCCATGTTGAAATGGAAGAAGAAGAAGCCCTTGCCTTCCCGATGACGCTTCAGGTAAAACTCCGTCAGCCGGTCATACTCCGCAAAAATCTCCGGCAGCATTTCCTCAGTAAGTGCATAAGGCGAATCCTTTAACACCACCGGCTCCATGGACAGAATATCAAAGCCCGCATCAGCCATGGCCTTCACGTCCTGGGTGAAATCCAGATTTTCTGCTGTGTAGGTACCACGCATATAGTAATTTTCCCCATGGCGGGAATCCACACACTTGCGGAAATTCTTCATTATCTTATCATAGGTAGGCTGTCCACCGCAGTCCGGACGCATGTTGTCATGGGTTTCCTTCCGACCGTCAGTGCTTAACACCAGACTTATATTGTTGTCATTCAGCCACTTGATATTGTCGTCATGCAGAGCCAGTCCATTGGTGGTCAAGGTCAGCTTAAACACCTTGCCGGTCTCCTGCTCACGCTTTCTTACGTACTCGGTTACGGTCTTTACCAGTGGCATATTAATCAATGGCTCGCCGCCAAAGAAATCTATTTCGCAATGCTTTCTGAGGCCACTGTGGGAAATGATATAATCCACGGCAGCCTTGCCCACTTCCTCGCTCATGAGCTGACGCTCGCCACCGTATTCACCGGTATCACCGAAGCAATACTTGCAGCGCATATTACAATCATGGGCTGTCATCAGGCACAGGGATTTAACCAGTCCCTTTTCTTTGAAGGTGGGTGGTACAGCAATATCCGGAGCAAAGAGCTGATTGATATCCATTAAGGAATGGAGCTCGCTCAAGGCCTCCTGCAAATCGCCCTCACTATATTTATCACTCAGGTTATTAATTACCTCTGTGTCATTTTCACCGTCAAAGTAGTCCATGATGTCATAAATCATTTCATCAATGACATGTACGGCCCCGCTGTTGATATCCAGCAGTATATACATGCCGTTTTGAACAAACTTATGAATTTTTTTGCTCATTTCTTTATTCATTATAATCTCCTAAAACACTATACATAAGAAAAGCTCCCGCCCTGGGAGCTCTTCCTATTTGAAATTATTTCTTGCTTTCACAAACCTGGTTGCCAACCGTGCAAGAAGTCTTGCATGCGGACTGGCAGGATGCCTGGCACTCGCCACAGCCACCGCTGTTCTTAGTTGCCTGCAAAGTAGGTGCATTTACAGTCTGAATGTGCTTCATAAACGAAACCTCCTCACATCAAATAAAGTCCTATGCCATTTTACCTTTTTTTGTGCATAAGTGCAAGCCCTGCAGGGCATAAGCACAATAGTATTCCATTATTCCCTATGCTGGCCAAGGCCCAGCTGGGTCATGAGCCGGCCCTTTAAAAGCCGCCATTTAAATTCCGTCAGGCCAAGCATTGGATGGGGAATATTAATCCGCTGCAGGAGATATGGGTTAGTGTCAAAGGTGTTCAGTCCTGCATCCCCGGTCACTGCTGCCAGATATTCCTCTTCCCTGAGCATATCCAGCATCTCCTTGGTATATTTCCCGTTAGGATAAGACAAGGTATAAATGGTATCCATACCATTCCACTCCATCAGAAGCTTGGACAGCTTCACCTCATCTCTGGCTTCATCTAAGCTCATACTGGTCAAGGGCAAATGATTAGCGGTATGACTGCCAATTTCCACCCCACGGTGTTGGATATCCTTCAGCTGATCCCAGCTCATATAATTTTCCCGGCCAATATCATTGCCCACCATGAAGATGGTGGCCTTTAAGCCACGACGCTCCAAAATGGGCAGCAGCTCCGTATAATTTG
>CACZYN010000136.1 GCA_902785445.1 uncultured Anaerovibrio sp. | reverse complement strand
GTAATTATACCGGCCCGGTATCTTAACTCCTTTGATCCCAAGGATTTGGCGGCTCATTGCATGGAGGACAGTGATGAGCATCAGGAGGCACCCTTTGCTACCAATGTGGTTGAAGGGGATATAATGGTAGGGGGCAAGAATTTTGGCTGTGGTTCCTCCCGGGAACACGCTCCGGTGGCCATTAAGGCGGCAGGAGTTCCGGTGGTTATTGCGGCGGATTTTGCCCGGATTTTCTATCGTAACGGTATCAATATCGGCTTACCTCTGCTGGAAATCGGCGATGATGTACAGAAAATCCATCACGGGGATAAGCTGAAGGTGGATACTTCCACCGGGGTAATCGAAAACCTTACAACCGGGGATACCTATCATGCTCAGCCATTGCCGGGCTTTGTTCAGGAAATTGCCAAGGCTGGTGGATTGATAAATTACATTAAGGAGAAAAAGTGATATGGCAAAGAAAATTGTTGTTATACCCGGAGATGGAATTGGCAAGGAAATAACCGATTCCGCCGTGGCCGTAATGAAACAGGTGGCGGACAAATTTTCTCTGGCTTTGGAATACGAATATAAGGATGCCGGAGGTACAGCCTATGATAAATTCGGTGTGCCGTTGCCGGAGGATACCCTGGAGGCCTGCAAACAGGCGGATGGTATCTTATTTGGTGCCGTGGGAGGCGACAAGTGGGATAATGTTGACCCGACCCTGCGGCCGGAAAAGGCTATTTTGGGTCTGAGAAAGGGCTTGGGACTGTACGCCAATCTTCGCCCAGTGAAGGTGGCGGATTCTCTGACGGAATATTCCCCGTTGAAACCTGAGCTGGTAAAGGGGGTAGATTTGGTAATTGTCCGAGAATTAGTTGGAGGCATTTATTTTGGGGATAAATGCGAATCCGAACAGCATAATGGAGCAGAGCGGGCCTGGGATTTGGAAAACTATTCCGTGCCGGAGGTACAGCGAATTGCCAAGCTGGCCTTTGAAACTGCCAAGCTGCGCCGGGGCAAGGTAACCTCTGTGGATAAGGCCAATGTATTGGCCACCTCCCGTCTGTGGCGGCGGACTGTGGCCCAGGTAGCCAAGGATTACCCTGAGGTGGAGCTGAATAATCTGTACGTGGATAATACGGCCATGCAGCTGGCAGTTCGGCCAACTCAGTTTGACGTAATTCTTACGGGCAATCTGTTTGGAGATATATTAAGTGATGAAGCGGCGGTTATTGGTGGTTCCATTGGTATGATGCCGTCAGCATCCATTGGAGAGCTGACCAGTCTGTATGAGCCTATTCATGGTTCGGCACCGGATATTGCCGGCAAGGGGATTGCCAATCCGGTGGGGACTATTTTGTCTGCGGCCATGCTGCTGCGGTATTCTTTGCAGGAAGAAAAGGCAGCGTTGGCAATTGAGGCGGCTGTGGATAAGGCCTTGGCCCAGGGATGGCGCACTGCCGATCTGTGGCACGAAGGATTGAAAAAGGCGGATACTGCCACAATGACTCAGGCAGTAATTGACTGTCTCTGATGGGGGTAGGGCGTAATGAATGGCGCACAGGTTATCGTTAAAGTTTTGCAGGAGCAGGATATTGATA
Source organism: uncultured Anaerovibrio sp. (assembly GCA_902785445.1). Classification (GTDB taxonomy): domain Bacteria; phylum Bacillota; class Negativicutes; order Selenomonadales; family Selenomonadaceae; genus Anaerovibrio. The sequence goes on along the minus strand of CACZYN010000136.1, from coordinate 3,700 downwards.
CTTTGTTTGGGTATCCCGGTGGCATGATTTTGCCATTATATGATGCTCTGTATGATGAGAAAAATATCCAGCAGATATTGGTTACCCATGAGCAGAATGCTGCCCATGCGGCAGATGGTTATGCCCGGGCTACTGGCAAGGTGGGGGTATGTATTGCCACCTCTGGACCGGGAGCCACCAATCTGGTTACGGGAATTGCCACGGCCTTTATGGATTCTATACCGGTGGTGGCCATTACCGGCCAGGTGGATACTGGCCTGTTGGGTCGGGATTCCTTTCAGGAGACGGATATTCTTGATGTTACTATGCCTATAACCAAGCACAACTATAAGGTAAAAAATCCTGCCAAATTGGCTGATACCTTACGGGAAGCCTTTAAGATTGCCAAAAGTGGTCGTCCGGGACCAGTATTGGTTGATGTACCCAGAGACATTATGCTAAATGAGGCTCCCTATAAGGAGCTGGTTCAGGTGGAGGAAAAGCATTCCGAGCCAGATGTTGATTTTAAAATTTGTGCAGCTGAGGCGGCAGATGTAATCTGCAAGGCTAAGCGTCCGGTGGTAATAGTTGGCGGTGGCGTGGTATCTGCCAATGCCTCCAAGGAAGTGGTGGCCTTTGCGGAGCATTTCAATTTGCCAATGGTTTATACCCTTATGGGAATAGGGGGGGTACCTCGATCCCATAAAAATGTCCTGGGTTTTGCCGGCATGCATGGTAAAAAAGCGGCCAATAATGCCATAGCCAACGCCGATTTGGTCATTTCCCTGGGCAGCCGGTTTGCGGACCGTCAGACTGGTAATCTGGATAAATATACAGCGGAAACCAAGTTTATTCATGTGGATATTGATCCCGCAGAAATAGACAAGAATATTGCCAGCAGTATTGGCTTGGCTGGGAATATGAAGGTTATTCTGGCCATGCTCATGCGTCGGGAGCCTACCCAAAAGCTGGATGAATGGTGGGAGACGATTCATTCCTGGAAATCCGAGTATGCCTATGATTATGCGGTAAATCGCCTAACCTTGCCTTGGGCGTTAAATCATATTGCCCGGGCCACCGCCGGAAAGGAATTTGCCTATGCTACTGATGTAGGTCAGCATCAGATGTGGTGTGCCCTGCATTTGCGTGTGGAGGAGCCTCGTACCTGGTTTACCTCTGGTGGCTTAGGAACCATGGGCTTTGGTTTGCCGGCGGCTATGGGCGCCCAGCTGGCTTATGTGAACAGTGGCAGCAAGCGTCGGGTTGTTCATGTGGCCGGCGATGGCGGTATAAAAATGACCGGTAACGAGTATTACACCATAGCCCGTTTGAAACTGCCGTTGATTTCCATTATTGTAAATAATCGTAGTCTGGGCATGATTCGTCAGCTCCAAAATGTTTACTATAAGGAGCGGTATATTGCCTGTGAATTGGACTATGATATGGATTATGCTGGTTATGCCAAGAGTTTTGGTATTAATACCTTTAATGTGTCCACCTCAGATGAGTTTGCCGCTGCATTTGCCAAGTCCATGGCTGAAGAAGATCGGCCACATGTTATTGTGGTTAATCTCCACCGAAGCTTTGTAGAGCCAATGATAAAAGGTGGGGCAAGAATCAACGAATTTGTGGATTTTAAATAAGACACATGAAAAGCCGGAGAAGCTAAAGTTTTACTTTAGATTCCCCGGCTTATTTGTTTAGTGTCAAGCTTTATCCTTGCTCATGTTTTCGTACATGTACTCACGGATGAGACTAAGATGGCTGGTCATGAAATTACATGCATCAAATATGCGGCCATTTAAGATTGCATCCAATATTTTACGATGATAATACAAAGTGTTGGTTACGCTGAGGTTGTTCAGGGTCAATTCAATGTTCTTTTCGATGGATGTGAACAGAATGTAGGTAAGGTTACCAATGACCTTGTTGCCAGTGGCCTCGGCTATAAGCTGATGGAATTTACCGTCAATATCCACGTAAGGTTCACCATTGTTGATGCGTTCTTCCAAGGTATTCATTACTTCAATAAGGGCTTTTTTCTGCTCCTCAGTGGCATTGGCAGCAGCCAGCTGGGCTGCTTTAGGCTCAATCATCAACCTGAGGTCAATCATGTCCAAGGCCAGCATTTGATCATCGTAAATAAAGGTTAGTCCCAAAGGATCATCTGGGATGCCTTGTTTTTCTGAAATAAAGGTGCCGGCCCCTTGACGGCTTTCTAAAATATTTCTGGCAATAAGTATTTTGAAGGCTTCTCGTAAGGTTCCCCGGCTTACCGCAAATTTTTCCAAAAATTCGGCTTCAGTAGGGACCTTGTCTCCAGGTTGTAACTGACGAGAAGTAATATATCTGATGATTTTATCAGTGGTGAGTTCTACCAGTGTTTTCCCGCTGTCTTCCTTCATAAGTCTTGCCACCTCTTATTGTAAAATTGTTTTAAATTATCTGAATAAAGAAATTCATATGACTATTATAACCTATTTTGGCAAATTTTTCCCCTAAAAATTAAAAAATATTTAACTTTTCCCCTAAATTGTATTATAAATTCATCAGTCAAATCTTTACTGACAAGACAAATGACCATATCATAAAATTTTTATGCAAGTTGTAAAAAATAATTTACAATTTTTTCTGATAAATGAAGGAATGTAGAAGATATTTATCGAATTATAACTTGAAAATTGAAGTGCTGTGTTATATTGGCATGATATAAAAATGTTTTGCAGCATATATTGATTGTCATTATAGGATGTACTAAATAAGTCATAATTTTTTATTATTATAAATCTCAGGGGGGGATATATATGAATATGCAGAAGAAAACAATACTTTTCTTCTCATCATGTATTATCGTAGTTTGTCTGGTGATTGCCTTTGTTGGCTATCGCAACGCAGTAAATGGTTTTGAGGACTCATTAACAGACAAGGTAACAGATGATGGGTATTTGTTTGATACTATCGTTGAATACACCTATGATGGTGAATGGAGCGCCAAAAATGGTGAGCTGTATAAGGGCAAGGTTTCGGTTAATGGCAAGACCACCATTATGGATGAGCTCCACAATAAAACCGGTGATTCCTTTACTTTGTTCCTGGGTGATACCCGTGTAAGCACCACAGTTAAGAATGAAAAGGGTGAGCGGGCCGTTGGTACTAAGGCTGCGCCGGAGATTGCCGAGCGAGTTCTGAAGAAGGGTGAGACAGTTATCACTGAGGCTGTGGTAGTAGGGAAACCACATTTCGTAAGCTATCAGCCAATCAAGGATGGCAGTGGACAGATTATTGGTATGGTATTCGTAGGTGTTCCAATTGATGTGTTGGATAATCTGGCTAATGATTTCTTAATCAATATGGTTGCCGCTACAGTAGTATTGCTGCTGGTTATGGCTTTTGTTATTACCTTTGCTGTAAGGAAACAGCTGAGACCTTTGGTTGAGGTGCAGGAAGCTTTGGGCACAGTTGCGGCCGGTGATTTGAGTGCACCTAACTTAATAGTTCATGGTGAAGATGAAATTGCTCATCTGGCTAATGATACTAACCGCATGAAGGATGCAGTCCGCAATATGATGAAGCGGATTACCAATTCGGCCGAGCAGGTAGCCGCTGCCAGTCAGGAGCTTACTGCCAGTGCTAATCAGACTGCTGACAGCATTCGTCTGGTAGCTGAGAGTGCCGTAAAGATGGCGGAAAACAATCAGCATCAGGTGTCCATGCTGAATGA
>CACZYN010000135.1 GCA_902785445.1 uncultured Anaerovibrio sp. | reverse complement strand
TAATATAGGCGTAACTTCTTCCCAGCAGATGATTCAACATAGGCACCAACAGGGGAAGTACCTAAAACAGTACCAACCAGCATGGCTGAAGAATCAGAAATCAACGCACGGCCAACACGTGGAATACGGCCATCTTTGCCGATGAAACCAGACCTTTGTTGCAGGGAGCGCGGTTGACGGCTTATGAATTGCAGGAATCGGGTTTTGATGTAACTCTGCTTTGTGATAATATGTCCGGTATGGTTATGCGTAATGGCTGGGTAAATGCTGTATTTGTGGGCTGTGATCGGGTGGCTGCCAATGGTGATGTGGCTAATAAAATTGGTACTTCCATGGTGGCAGCTCTGGCCAAACGGTATAATATACCATTTTATGTATGTGCACCTACGGCTACCATTGATATGGCTACGGCCACCGGCAATGAAATTATCATCGAAGAACGTAAAGGCACCGAAGTTACGGAAATGTGGTATGAAAAGCCAATGGCTCCAGCGGGTGTAAAGGTCTTTAACCCGGCCTTTGATGTTACAGATAATGAGCTGATTACGGGAATAATTACCGAAAAGGGTATTGTAACCGCGCCATATGCTGAAAATTTACAAAAAATAATGAAATAACGAGGCTTTTTTCTTATATTCACCTCATTTTGCAGGAAATAATCAAATGTTGCTAGAATAATTACAATGTTGATTATGTAAAGTATATGCAATGAGGTTTATACAATGAAAAATGTCAGCAATATTGAGGATAAACTGAATATTATTGACTCCATGTCCCAATTCTATCTCTATATTTACTTGTGTGATTTGGAAACGGAGATTTATCAGGAGCTGTATAATGACAGTGAGCCGGTCCATGCTATTTTGGGAGAGACAGGCAGTGTTAATATTGCCATTAAGGACTTGTGTCGGATGCTCTTGAAACCGGAATATGTATCCGCTATGGTAGAGTTTATTGATTTATCTACCTTAAAACAACGCCTGACGAACAAAAAGTACATTTCATTGCAAATTGAAGGCAGCTATACAAAATGGCTGGAGGCGGTTCTATTCCCGGGAAAACGGGACGAAAATGGGGATTTCACTAAAGTAATTTTTGCCGTTCGGGATATTACCTACGAAAAGGAAAAGGAAAACCAGCTGCTGTATAATTCCTATATTGATGATTTGACCCAGCTTTATAACCGTAAAATGTACAATGAAAACTTGGCGGATTACAATACCAACAATCTTCATAATAATATGGTGTTGATATCCGTTGATGTAAATGGCTTGAAGATTGTTAACGATACTTTAGGACATGATGCCGGTGATGAGCTGATAAAAGGAGTGGCTGACTGCTTAAATGAGTGTTTCCGTCAATATGGCCGTATTTACCGGCTGGGTGGTGACGAATATGCAGCCATAATCTTCATATCTCCTACTAATTTACCGAAGCTCATCAGTCATTTTGACGAGACCATAAATAATTGGCATGGACAGTTGGTGGACAGTATTTCTATTTCCATAGGCTATGTGACTCGCAGTGAATGTAAGGATAAAAGCATCTACGAGATGGCCAAGATTGCTGACAGCCGCATGTATAAAGCCAAGGAAGAGTACTATGCCCAGAAGGGGGTTGACCGTACTGGTCGCCAAACTTCTCATGCGGCGTTGTGTGCTCTCTATGATAAAGTCCTGAAGATCAACCTTACCAATAACAGCTATCAGATTATTCAGATATATGAAGATGAGTTCACCCAGGTTAATAGTCTGCACTATACTTTGTCCGAGGATATATTTAAATTCGCTGAATTGGGCAATGTGTCCCCAGAGGATAGGGACCGGTATAATGAGGTATTAAATGTTGAGTATTTAAAAAATTATTTTAAGAATGGTCATCGATTTTTCTGCACGTCTTATCGGCGGAAAACCAATGGGGAATTTCGACAGGTAGTGCTGGAATTAGCTAGGGCTGACAATTATACTGATGATAATCAGACCCTATTTCTCTATCTTCGTTCAATTGAAGAGGAGAGCGTTGAATAATTTCTTGACCGGCCAAAAGAGCTAAGTAATTTAATGGTTATGACCTTATTTATTTAATTTTTTACAAAAAATATGAATGTACTCTTGACACGGACATAAAAGTATTGTATATTACTCCATGTTAACTACATTAATCCGAAGAAGTCATCAGAATGTTGTGCAGACTGGTGGTGGAGGATACTCTGGAGAATCCCATTAAATTGGGTGCCGAAGGTGCAAGGCTGGCAGTTTCTGCGGGCTGAATCTCTCAGGCAAAAAGACAGTGATGATGAGTGACATGCTACTAAATATTCTAGGCGTTTTGTGGCGTTGTTGATTAATTTGTCTTTTACGAGTATCGTCCTTCGGATGGTACTCTTTTTCTTTTGGAGGATAATATTATGGACTTATTAGAACTTGTGCAAATGGTCAACACGTATTTGTCAGATTACATTCTGTGTTTTCTGTTAATTGGTTTGGGCCTGTATTATACCATCAGAACCCGCTTCGTTCAGGTTCGCTGCTTAGGGGAAGGCTTCCGTCGTTTCTTTGGCAATTTCTCCCTGCACGGTGAAAATGGCAAAAGCGGTATGAGCTCCTTCCAGGCTCTGGCAACTGCGGTAGCCGCCCAGGTTGGTACCGGTAACGTGGTAGGTGCTTCCGGAGCGATTCTTACTGGTGGTCCTGGGGCAATTTTCTGGATGTGGATTATAGCCTTCTTTGGTATGGCTACCAACTATGCCGAGGCAGTTCTGGCCCAGGAGACTCGTATTGTTAAGGAGGACGGTACGGTACTTGGTGGTCCGGTTTATTATATTCGCAGGGCATTCCCAGGGGCATTTGGTAAGTTCCTGGCAGCATTCTTTGCCGTGGCCATAACCTTGGCTTTGGGTTTCATGGGCTGTATGGTTCAGTCTAATTCTATCGGCGAGACCAGTGAGTCTGCCTTTGGTATTCCTGCCTGGGGTGTAGGTATTGTAATTGCCCTGTTGGCTGGCTTCGTATTTATCGGTGGTACCAAGCGTATTGCCCGTATTACCGAGAAACTGGTTCCAATTATGGCTGTGTTCTATCTTATCGGCGGTGCGGCAATCTTGTTGGCCAATTATGACCGGGTGGCTGAGGCTGTTTCTCTGATTTTCTTCTATGCCTTTAATCCAGATGCCATTATTGGCGGTAGCTGGGGTATGGCAATTAAGACCGCCATTAGCCAGGGTGTTAAGCGTGGTCTGTTCTCCAATGAGGCTGGTATGGGTTCCACTCCACATGCGCATGCATTAGCTAATGTTGAAAAACCACATGACCAGGGCGTTGTGGCTATGGTTGGTGTGTTCATTGACACCTTCGTTGTTCTCACTATGACCGCATTGGTGGTAATCACCACCCTGTATACTGGTGATGGTGTGTTGGCTAATGGGGCAGCAGAGGGGATTTCCAAAACCAATATGGCTCAGATTGCCTTTGGCAGCCTCTTCGGCAGCAGCCTGGGCAGCGCCTTCATTGCAGTTAGCTTGTTGTTCTTCGCATTTTCTACGATACTTAGCTGGAATCTCTTTGCCAAGATCAATGTGGAGTATCTTATGGGTAAATCTGCGGTAAAGGTTTTCTCCTTGATCGCTATTGTCTTTGTGTTCATGGGCTCCTGTTTGTCCAACAATCTGGTATGGGAGCTTACAGATATGTTTAATAACCTGATGGTTATTCCAAACTCCTTGGCGCTCTTTGCTCTTAGCAGCATAGTGGTAGGTCATGTAGATACCGCTAAGGTGCCTGAAGAAGAGGATGAGGAGGATTATGTTGTCCAGACCGGACATTAATAATCAGTAAAGTAAAAATAAAAGCGGCTGTAACGTGTAAATGCGTTTCCAGTCGCTTTTTTGATGCCTTATTATTTATTGGAAAATCTGTAGCCTGCCCCCCAGACGGTTTCAATATAAACAGGGGAGGAAGGGTCAGGTTCTATCTTTTCCCGTAGACGATTAATGTGTACCATAACTGTGGCAGTATCACCCATGGCATCCAGTCCCCAAATCTGGTCAAACAGCTTGTCCTTGCTGAAAACAATACCTGGATTTTGGGCAAGATACAATAACAGCTCAAATTCCTTGTTGGTGAGGGTGATTTCCTGACCCTTTTGAAATACCCGATGGGTTTCCGGTTGAATTTCCAATTCACCAATCTGGATGGATTTAACCTTCGTAGTGTTGGTCGTACCTGTGAGGCGATCATAGCGAGCCAAGTGGGCCTTTACTCTGGCTACTAATTCACTGGGGCTGAAGGGCTTGATAATGTAATCATCGGCGCCAAGTCCCAGTGCCCGGATTTTATCAATATCTTCCTGGCGGGCTGATACCATAAGAATGGGAATTTCGCTTTCTTTACGTAACTCCCGACAAATCTGAAAGCCATCCTGTCCCGGCAGCATTACATCCAGAATAAATAAGTCATACTCGCCTTTTAAAGCTTGCTGTAAGCCTGCTGTACCATCTGACTCTATGTCCACCTGAAATTCACTGGCTTCCAGATAATCCCGTTCCAGTTCAGCGATTCCTGGGTCGTCTTCAATAATTAATATTCGTTTCATGGGTAGTAGTCCTCCTTGTATAACCTATCCTTCCGGCAACATTATTACGATGGTGAGCCCGCCGCCTGGTGTAGCTTCTGCCCAAATATTTCCCTTCATACCCAGAATTATCTGCTTGGTAATAGCTAAGCCCAAACCGCTTCCCTTGGCCACATTGCTGCGAGCAGGATCGGTACGGTAGAAGCTGTCGAAGAGCTTAGGTAAATCAGCTGTGGCAACACCATTGCCATCATCGGCGAAGGCAAGCCGAAAAGCATTATCTTCTCGCTGAATGCTTATATGAACATTAACAACATCTTGGTTGGAATATTTGCGGCTATTGGACAGGATATTGTCAATAACCCGTTGGAATTGCAAGCGGTCGATGTTCACCGTGGCCGGATCATTATCCGTAAGCTGTATATCCAGGGAGATAACAAGATTCTTTTCCCGTAATATAGGGTATTGCTCGGTGTAAAAATCTGTAAAGTAATTTTTCAGAGAAATGGCTTCTAAATTGAATGGTATGCGCCCTAAATCCAGTTTGGAAAATAAAAATAGGCTTTCTACCAGCTTTTCCATAGTGGAGGTGCTTTGTAAAATCATTTCTGTATAATGAAGTTTTTTTTCCTGGGTATTGGCAATGCCATCCAATATACCACTGGCGTAACCTTTAATGGAAGTAAGGGGAGTGGACAGGTCATGGGAAATGCCGGCGAT
>CACZYN010000134.1:5319-7612 GCA_902785445.1 uncultured Anaerovibrio sp. | reverse complement strand
TTTGGTAATTATGCCGTTCTTCCGGGCCCGCTCTAATATTTTTTCCTTATTGAGGCCGCCCCCATCATCCTTTATCTTCAGAACTACCTCACCACCGGCATTTTCCGCCGACAAAATAACCGTCCCCGTTTCATCTTTGCCAGCATCCACCCGTACATCAGGCATTTCAATACCATGGTCAATGGAATTACGTACAATATGCATCAATGGATCAGAAATATGCTCATTGATATTTTTATCCACTTCCGTGGATTCACCTACCAGTACCAGGCGGGCTTTCTTGCCCAGCTTCTTGGTCATATCCCGGACAATACGGTTCATCTTTTTGAAGGTACCCTCCAGTGGCACCATTCTAAGAGCCATAACACTGTCCTGAAGCTCACCATTTATTTTGTGCAGCTGTCGGGCAGCCTTGGCAAAATTGTCCAGCTCCATCCCGGCAATATCCGGATTTTGGGTGACCATAGCTTCAGCAATAACCATCTCACCCACCAGATCCATAAGCTTGTCCAGCTTATCCACCCGTACCGTTATCATCTGAGTACTTTCCGTAGTTGGCCGTGGTGATGGCTTCTGGCGCACTGGACCAGCCACTCCGGCCGGCAAGGCTGGCTTAATAGGCTCAGTATTTTCCAAAGCCGTAATGGCAATTGTTTCAGGAGATGGCCAATATTCGCATTCGGCGGTACTCTTAAGTTCCTTTACCTCCATGCGCTCCAAGAAGATGGTTTGGTCGATTTCTCTACGAATTTCCTCCTCAGTGAGCTTAGTGGTAAAGAATAACCGAAAGCCCAACTTGCAAATGGTATCTGTAGCCGATTCATCCTCCAGAATTTTCTCAGGCAAATGATGTAATTCAATAACCTTATCCTTGAGGTTATTGACTACGCCAAAAGCCCGTACTTCCTCCATACCGCAATCTGCCTGGAAGAACACTGTCACTTCAAATACGTGTACGCCCTCAGCAGGTGTATCTGTAGGTGCGGGAGCCGGTGGCTTTGCAGCGCCTATATAGTATTGTTGCTGTTTTGGTGGCTCAGGTTCCGCTGCCTGGGCAGCCTGCCCTTCAGTTTTTTGGGCACTTTTAACCTTGCGAAGGTCAACGTCCGGATCATGTCCATTGGCAACTTTAAACTCCCTGAGGAAATTTTTGGTATAATCCCTCAGCTCCTCGCTGCTCATATCAGGGGTGCCCCCTGCCTCCAATTTGTCCATTTCAATGCGCATGAAATCCACTGCATTCAGAACGATGTCTGTAATGGCAGTAGCATCTATTTTACCAGGCTTGAGTTCGCGAATATAAAAGAAAATATCTTCTACTGAATGCGCTAATGTTGATATCTCATCGAACATCATCATCGCTGCTGAGCCTTTAATTGTATGCATGGCACGGAAAATTTCGTTGACATCTTCTTCACTGAAGCCCCCCTGTTCCTCACTGCCAATAGCTATCTGCTCCAGCTGCTCCAGGAACTGCTTGGTCTCAAATATGAAGACTTCAACCATAGGCTCTGCCATACACATCACTCCCATCTACGCAGTATTATCACGAGACATTCAAATATGTATAAAAAACGACATAATTCTACTTCTTAGTAATATTCACTACAATACCCGATAAATCCTGCTCAAATCCATTTTTTTACAAAAAAGAACATAATTTATTTGCAGGATTTTTCTCAGAAATCTCTAATTCTATAAATGAATATGATTGCAGTGCACTGTAGAAATGAATTAGAACTGTTTTATAGTGGTGCACCTGAAGGGGAGTCAAATTATCATGAAAAAAATCTTGCTTATCGCCACCGGTGGTACCATTGCCTCCGTACAAACAGCTGATGGTATGATGCCAGGCCTGGATGGCAAAGGACTGATTGAGCGGGTACCTGCTCTGGGAAAAATCTGTGATATCGCTACCTTGGAGCTTATGCAGCTGGACAGTACCAACATCCAACCGGAGCATTGGATACAGATGGCCCACGCTGTACAGGACAATTATGCAAACTATGATGGTTTTGTCATCAGCCACGGCACTGATACCATGGCTTACAGTTCCTCTGCTTTATATTATATGCTGGAAAATCTTGCCAAGCCGGTGGTACTTACTGGGTCCCAGCTATCTCTTACCGAGGAAGGAAGCGATGCACCGGACAATCTGATAACTGCCTTTACCGCCGCTGCCCAAGGCCTTCCTGGGGTATATTTGGCCTTTTTTGGTCGGCTTATTCAGGGAAATGCCGTCAAAAAACTCTACACAGAAAACTTTCATGCCTTCCACAGCATCAATGTGCCC
>CACZYN010000134.1:0-5300 GCA_902785445.1 uncultured Anaerovibrio sp. | reverse complement strand
CTGTACTGGAAAAGGGCCAGTTAAAGTTTAATCCAGACTATGATACCTATTTGAAAGAACACCCACACAATCAATCCGGAGGCGATTTAATAGTCCATGACCAGCTGAATACCAAGGTATCCATAGTAGAACTTTCACCAGGCTTTGATAAATTCTATATAAAATATTTGGTGGAAGCCGGCTGTGAAGGGATCATCCTAAAAGTATTTGGCTCCGGCGGTATCCCGGGAGTAGAATCATCAGGCAATATCCTGCCATGTATTGATTATGCTATTAACAAAGGAGTCAGGGTTATTGCCACCACCCAGTGTATCTACGACGGAACCCATATGGATCGCTATGAAGTTGGTCTTACCGCCCTAAAGCACGGAGTGGAATCCGGTGGCGACCTGACCAGTGAAGCCTTAGTTGTAAAATTAATGCTGGAGTTAGGAAAAGAAAAATAATTATATCCATACATGAAAAAAGAGGCTAGGATAAAATGATTACTCATTTATCCCAGCCTCTTATCTTTTTATTAATTCTTATCTATGATGCTTCATGTTGTGCACAGGAATATTAGCTACCAGTGCTACTGAATCATCATCATTTTCCAAAGAAAGCTCCATATCGGTCTTATCAATAACCATGTACTTGGAAATTACCTGAATAATTTCATCCCGGATTAATTCCATGACTTCCGGAGAAACATTGGCTCTGTCCTGAATAAGAACCATTTGCAGACGCTTTTTGGCAACTTTACCGGATTTTTCGGAATTAAAAATGCGCATTAATGAATCTAGCATCTACCTGTCCCCCTTACATGCCGAAAGCTTTTTTCAGCTTGGCGAAAAAGCCCTCTTTTTCAAATTCCATAAATGGAATATCTTCACCCATAATACGGCCAACGATATTGGCATAGGCTTTGCCAGCCTGAGAATCATTATCCCCAACCACCGGCTCACCACGGTTAGCGGAAGTAACTACCTTAATATCATCCGGAACCTGACCAATACATTTAATAGCCAGAATATCGTTGATATCATCCATATCCATCATTTCGCCGCTATCCACCATAGCTGGTCTGATACGATTGATGATGAGCTTGATATTATCCTTTTCTGAGCGTCCCAGCTCACCGATAATTTTATCTGCATCACGAACAGCGGAAACCTCTGGCATAGTAACCACAATAGCGGTGTCCGCACCGGCTATTGCCGTCTGGAAGCCCTGTTCAATACCGGCTGGGCAATCGATAATAACATAATCATACTCTTTTCTCAGTTCATCACAAAGAGCCATCAGATCAGCTGGATTAACTGCCGACTTATCCTTTACCTGAGAAGTTGGCAACAGCTGAAGGTTTTCAAACTTCTTATGACGTACCAAGGCCTTTCTGATTTCCACCCGGCCTTCAATAACATCCACCAAATCGTACATAATACGATTTTCCAGTCCTAAAAGCAAATCCAGATTACGCAGGCCAGTATCCGTATCAATCAAGACAACTTTCTGACCACGCATTGCCAAACCTACACCAAGGTTAGCCGTAGTAGTAGATTTACCCACTCCACCTTTACCAGAGGTAACAACAATAACTTCACTCATTCTTATAAATCCTACCTTTCTATTGGTTCAATAACAATTTGTCCATCCTTGATATATGCGCGTTCCGCAAAATCACTTTGCTCCATGCTATCCGGTGAGCGAGCAATCATATTAGCAATGCGTATTTGACTAGGCATTAACCTGTCAGCAATAATCACCGCATTGGTATCACCCCAGGCTCCGGCATGAACCATACCCCGGCATTTACCGCGGATGTCAATACTGCCTCCAGCAATAACGTGAGCTCCTGGATTAACATTACCACAAATCAATATAGAACTTTGACTGGTAACTTCTTCACCGCCCCGAATTGTACGGTTTAAAACCATCATCTCCTGGACAGTAGTTTGTTCTGGTTGCCCAGTTTTTTTAATTCCCCTGATGTTGTCAGCAGTATGGTTATCAGCTTTGGGGGATTTATCCACACCAAATCCATGCTTACTAAGCAGCTGATCAATCCCCTTTTTTACTGAACGGTCCAAATCAGCCACTTCCAGCTCAAACTTGGTTCCCTCCGGAAAAAATCCTGGATTTTCCTCCAGCTTCTTTTTAATTTCTGCTTCAATTTCTTCCATGGAGGCAGAACTGTCTACAAGAAGACGAAAGCCGTCCTTACCGCCCTTTATTGTTACTAAATCCCTGCTCATATTCTACCCACCTGTCTGGTCAATATTTCACGAATATAGTCTAATCACATTTTTTTGGCATTGCCATTTCCCTTACCTGGAGCTGGTGCCTGATTAACCACCGCAGGCTGCTCCGGTGTTTGCTTCGGCTGTTTATCCGTTGGCTTTGGGTCTTCAGCTGGTTTTGTATCCACTGGTGCCTTAGCCGCTGGGGCTTGAGCCTGATTAGGTAAATTGAAGGCTGCATCCAAAATCCTCCGGGCAATTGGGGCCGCACAGGCAGCACCATAACCACCCTGCTCCACAATAACTGCCACAACCACCGTTGGATTATCAAAAGGTCCATAGGCAACAAACCAACCGTGATCACGACCATGCGGGTTCTCGGCTGTTCCTGTCTTGCCGGCAATATCTACTGGGAAGCCACGGAATACCGATGCACCAGTACCATATTTGTTAACCCCCTGCAATCCCTTTTGCACAAGTTTTATATATTCTGGTTCAACCTTTAATTCAGAAACAACTTCTGGCTTGAATTCCTTGACCACCTTACCATCCGGGTCAACAATTTTCTTTACCAAATACGGCTTAAAGCGCTTTCCGTCAGCGGCGATCTGTCCCATAACGCAAGCAGCCTGTATCGGTGTAACGGAATTAAAGCCCTGGCCGATAGCCGCATCAAAGGTTTCGGCCAAATACCAGTCATCATCAAAGACCCGTCTCTTGTATTCCTGAGAAGCCACCAGACCTTCTGCTTCAAACATCAGATTTATGCCGGTAGGCTGCCCCAAGCCAAACATGCGGGAATACTTTTCTAATCGGTCAATTCCCAACCGGTTACCCATTTCATAGAAATATACGTTATCGGAATGGGCCAGAGCCTCTTCAAAACTGATCCAGCCCAAAGCCTCGCCATCCGCATTTCCCTTATCTACTATCCAGTGCTTACCGGAGTCAAAAATCTTTTCCTCTGGAGTAACCACGTGTTCCGCCAAGGCTGCTGTACCAGTTACAATCTTAAAGGTGGAACCCGGTGGGTACTCACCGGTAATAGCCTTATTATCCATTGGGTGATTAGGATTATTGTTGATTTTATTCCCATTCTTGGAAGAAATTCCTCCCACAAACAGATTTGGGTCAAAAGCCGGTCTGCTTACCATGGCCAGCACTTCGCCAGTCTGGGGATTCATTACCACAGCTGCCGCTGCCTTTGCACCCACAGCCACCAAGGTATCATCCACAGCCTTTTCTGCCGCTGCCTGAATATCCTTATCAATGGTAAGATATAAGTCACAGCCAGGCACTGGATATTTTTTACCCAAAACATCCACAGGCTTACCAGTAACATCTACCTCTACCTGTTCGCCGCCGTCTTCACCCCGCAGCTCCAAATCGTAAAGACGTTCCAAACCAGCCTTGCCGATGATATCACCCATTTTATACTTATGGGGAGAATCCTTTTTGGCTTCCAGCTCATCATCATTGATTTCACTAACATAACCAAAAACATGCACGGCCTGTTCCTTGAACACGTATTCCCGCACCGGCAGAACTTCCACCACAACTCCCGGATATAAATCCTTTTGTTCAGCGATAATACTGTATATTTCCGGACCTATACCAGTTTTTATACGAATTGGGTCAAAGCCGACATGAGCCTCAATCTTTTTATTTATTTCCTCCTTTGGCACCTTAAGCAAGGCTGAAAGGCGGTTAATTACATCATCAGAAATAGGTTCTGTCAACGGCAACAGGGACACAGCAAAACCCGGTCGATTGGTTACCATAAGGGTTCCATTACGATCGTAAAAGGTTCCCCTTGGCGCCACCGCCGGTACAATACGAATACGGTTACCATCTGCCAAATTGGCATAATGTTCCCCCTCGTAAATCTGCAAATATCCCATACGGCCGATAAGTACCATTACAACCAGTACAATAATATAGCTGATTACCTTTAAACGGCCACTATACTCTATAGTATCTGTATTCACAAGAAAAACTCCCACTTATGATCATTTCTTATCAGCGGTTTTATTGTGCAACCACTTAACAGCACAATGAATCGGCCAGGCAAATACAACATTATAGCAAATGAGCGGGCCTAACATAAATTGCAAGTGAGTAAAAAAATTAAACCGGTAGCCCAAAAGCATCATTATTACCTCAATGATAAAAAAGCTTGCCACCGTATTTAAAAACGCCGCAATTACTGGTAACCCAAAGCTATCATTTAACACTCTGTTGGAAAAAATACCGCATACATAGCCAGCTAGCAGCTTAGTAAAGGCATTTATTCCCAAAAATGTTCCACTGGCAATATCTTCAAATATTCCAAAGAGGAAGCCATAAAAGGCTCCCTGCTTTTTACCCTTTAAAAATCCAACTGAACCTGTCATCAACAGAAACATATCCGGCCCAATGCCGTGGAAATACACCACCGGCAAAAGGGATGACTGGACAGCATATATCAATAAAACAAATAATAGCCAGGCTAGAAATTTTTTCATTTCTTTCCTTCACCACCTATTGGATTACCATCCTTGTCAGTCTCCGTACCCGGAGTCTGCTTTGGTGGTGTCAAAGGCTGTGGCGGTGCTTCACGGGAAGCTGTAATAACCATAACATCTTCCAGCTTTTGGAAATCAACTGCCGTATATAAATAAGCAATTTCCAACAAGCCACCACTGTCATTTTTCACCGTAGCAACGGATCCGACCATGAGTCCTTTTGGATAAACTCCACCAAATCCTGAGGTTACTATAGTATCCCCTTCAACAATATCAGAGTTGCGAGGAATATTTATCATCTGTGGCAGCATGGCATCACTAGGATTGCCCTGGACTATACCAGCCACTCGGGATTCCGGTCTTTGTACCAAGGTACCCACAGATGAACGAGAATCAAGAATAAGCTGAACGCGGGAGGCATTAGGCGCTACCTCTGTAACAACGCCAACCAACCCCTTTTCAGTAATAAC
This sequence comes from uncultured Anaerovibrio sp., assembly GCA_902785445.1. Classification (GTDB taxonomy): domain Bacteria; phylum Bacillota; class Negativicutes; order Selenomonadales; family Selenomonadaceae; genus Anaerovibrio. Next base: position 107 of record CACZYN010000134.1, on the reverse strand, counting down.
GGGCATATTAGGTTTTATTCCATCAGAGGAACCCCTGTCAATGCTTATAACACTAGTCCAAGTTGAAGATTCACGCCCAATAACCTTAGCCGGCATTAGGTCAAACT
>CACZYN010000133.1 GCA_902785445.1 uncultured Anaerovibrio sp. | reverse complement strand
CTCCAGCTCAGCATCAGACAAGAACTGAGTAACAGGGATACCTTTGTATGTAGCGATAGATCCAAGTGGAACCATAGTCTTGTCACTATGACCACCGATAACCATACCATCAATATCAGTAGGAGTAGCAGGATAGCCCTTTTCCTTCAGAGCAAGGGAAAGGAAATAACGGAAACGGGAGCTGTCCAACATGCCACCCATACCGATAACCTTGTTCTTAGGAAGGCCAGAGTTCTTAAATGCCAAATAAGTCATTGCATCCATAGGATTGGAAATAACAATGAAGATTGCATCTGGAGAATACTTAACAGCCTGCTCAATAACGCTGCCTACGATACCAGCATTAACGCCGATGAGATCCTCACGGCTCATACCAGGCTTACGAGGAATACCGGAGGTAATAACAACAACCTTGGAACCTGCAGTAGCAGAGTAATCATTAGTTACACCAGTGATAGTAGTATCAAAATTGAGAATCTGAGAGGTCTGCATCATGTCCATTGCCTTACCTTCAGCAACGCCCTCTTTAATATCGAGAAGAACTACCTCACTGCAATAACCTGCGCTAGCGATAACATTCGCTGCGGTAGCACCTACATTACCTGCACCTACAACTGTAACTTTCATAATTTTACATTCCTCCTTTTATTTATGACAAGCTGTGATTTCCTACACAGCTCGAACCTTGAACTAATGATATTATAACAAATATTTATCAAATAATCAATGAAATAGGGGGTGCTATTTATAGGAAGTTTGTGGATTTTCTGTCATCCCAAAGATTCCAGCACATCCTTTTCAAACTTGGCCAGCACTTCATAAGAACCTATGGCAAAGATCTTGTCCCCCTCGCAAAACACATAGGATGGTGACGGTGTAACCAAGGTTTTATCTTCATGAATTACCGCAATCACATTCAGGTTATATTTGGCCCGAAAATCAGACTCCCGCAGGGTTTTCCCCTGCAAACCGGCAGGGGCGTAGAAGTTGATGATTTTGATATCCTTATCAATTTCAATGTAATCCCGGGTATTGGGAGCGACCAAATGCATAGCCAGACGCTGAGCCATCTCCCGTTCAGAAAAGACTATCAGGGTTGCCCCCAGTCGCTTGGCCATCTCTGCATGGCGCTCGTCAATGGCTTTTACAATAATCTCCGGGATATTTCGTTCCTTGCAGAGCATGGTAGCCATAAGACTGGCCTCCAAATTCTTGGTAGCAATTACAACTGTGTCAAAGCTGTCAATTCCCACCTGTTCCAAGGCTTTGGCATCCCGTATATCAAAACTTACAATTCGAGATACGGATTCAGCCAAACTGCTTACCACCGTTTCATCCACATCCACACATAAAACCTCATGGCCCATTTTTTCCAAGGATATAGCCAAACTAATACCAAATCGACCCATACCCAGTATTGCAAATTGCTTTTTCCTGCTCATATAACCGCCCTCAACCTATCATAATATTTCCCTCAGGATATTTGACGATGGAATCTCTTTGAACTACCACTGACATCATAAATGTCAGAATACCCACTCTGCCTACCAGCATGGTCAGGGACAGAAGCAATTTGCCCCACATATCCCACTCATTGGTAATGCCAATCCCCATACCTACCGTACCAAAGGCCGATACGGTTTCAAAAACCACTTTTTCCAAGTCATGAACCTTTCCATCAATTACCGACAGCATTATCCCCGCTGATACCACCCAAATAGTGGCCATGGTAAAAATGGCAAAGGACTGTTCCTGCAGCTCCTTGCTAATCTGGCGCCCGAAAACCACAATTTGTTTTTTCCCCCTAATTACTGACCACATGGACAACAATATTATGAAAAAAGTCGTACTTTTTATGCCGCCACCGGTGGATAAAGGCGATGCCCCAATGAACATCAGAATTATCATCACCAATTGGGTAATCTGCGTGGCCTGTCCAAGATCAAAGGTATTAAAGCCCGCCGTACGGCAGGAAATGGAGGTAAAGAAGGATTGGGCCAGCTGCTCATCCAGTGGTAAGTTCCCCAAGGTCCTTGAATTTTGGGCATCTATTACATAAATTAGCAGTCCACCAATGACAATCAACGCCAAGGTACTAACAATTACAATCTTGGTGTGAAAGGACAGCTTACGCCAGTTACGGGTGTGAATGCAATCATACATCACCGTAAAACCAATGCCCCCCAGAACTATGAGGGTACCCAGGCAGCCCAGCAAAAAGAAATCATCGGCCCGTCTGGTAAGGCTATCATAATTGCCAAACAAATCAAATCCCGCATTACAAAAGGCAGATACGGAATGAAATATCCCGTAACCGATGCCCTCCCAACCAAATTCTGGATAGAAGTGCCAAGACAGAAGAACAGCGAAAAAACCTTCTACCACCAGAGTGTACTTTATCATACGCTGAATAAGGGCAAATAGCCCAGCCCTGGTAGATTGATTTAAAGACTCCTGCAATATTTGACTTTCCCGCTGGCGAAACCGGTAGCCCATGGCATGGGCCACCAAGGTTCCCAAGGTCATTATTCCCAGTCCACCCACCTGAATGAGCAACAACAGCACGCATTTACCAAAAAAGCTAAGTTCATTCCCCGCATCCACCACCGTCAGTCCCGTAACACAGGAAGCTGATGTAGACACAAACAGAGCGTCTATGGGATGCATTCCCATATTATCCACTGTACTTATGGGCAAAGTCAAAAGCAACGTACCTATGCCAATCATCAATACAAAGCTTAATATGATTATTTGAGTGGGCTTGAGGCGAAACCTTTGCTGTAATTTTATATCATCTTGCTTATTCCAATCCAAACTAAACTGCATCCTTCTCACCAACCGTCTTTGACATAGCTATTCCATATTACCTGCAAAATGTAAGAAAAAAACAGCTTCAATAGCTAGCATACTCTATCTATTGAAGCTGATTAAATTTTTACAACAAAATTAATTGGCGTCCTTGGTGATAGTCTGATCGCTCTTACCAAGCACCCAACCCAAAGCCTTTAGCTCAGCATACAGCATAACCTTCTGCTCACGAAATTCCTGCTTGCAGACGCGAAGCTCTTTATACTTCTGGCAGGCCAGATTATAGCGAGCCGTAATCTCCGCCACACTGCGGAATTTTTCCCGGCTGTCGCTAGTATAAGTACCTTTGATTATATCTTTAGTCTCCATACAATCCACTCCGATCCATGAACTATACCTCAAGTATACCGCAGATTGATTACTTCTTCAAGCGTTCCAGTGCCCAATGGGCAATATCGTGGCGGAAATGGGCATCCTTGAAATGGATTTTGTCCACTGAAGCGTAAGCAGAGTCCACTGCCTCCTTGATGCCATCAGCCTTGGCAACCACGCCTAATACCCGACCGCCATTAGTATAAATATGGCCGTCTTTTTCACTGGTGCCGGCATGGAACACCATATTACCGCCAGCCTCAGCTTCTTCAAAACCAGTAATTTCGTCACCCTTGTTATAACTCTTTGGATAACCGCCAGCAGCCATAACGATACATACTGCCGCCCCGCTGCTCCATTTTACTTCCGTTTCGGCCAACGTGCCATCGATACAGGAGAGCATCACATCCACCAAATCACTTTCCAGCAAAGGCAATACTACCTGGGTTTCCGGATCACCGAAGCGGGCATTAAATTCCACTACCCGTGGTCCCTGATCAGTTACCATAAGTCCGGCATAAAGACAGCCTTTGTACAGCCGTCCTTCCTGCTCCATAGCCCGGATGGTTGGATTCAAAATTTCCTTCTGCACCTGAGCCAACAGTTCCGGAGTCCCTACCGGAGCCGGAGCATAGGCTCCCATGCCACCGGTATTCGGGCCTTCATCATTGTCGTTAACACGCTTGTGGTCCTGGGATGGTACCATTGGAATAATGGTCTTACCGTCGGTAAAGCACAATACGGAAACTTCCTCTCCAGCCATAAATTCTTCAACCACAACACGGCTTCCGGCACTACCAAAGGCACCTTCGCCCATGATCTCATCAATGGCCCCCAGAGCCTCCTCCAAGGTCATGGCCACGATAACGCCCTTGCCAGCAGCCAGTCCATCCGCCTTAATAACAATTGGTGCACCCTCGGTACGGATGTATTCCTTAGCCTTATCCGCCTCGGTAAATACCTCATATTTAGCGGTAGGAATATTATATTTCTTCATCAAGCCCTTGGAAAAAGCCTTAGAGCCTTCGATTTCTGCCGCTGCCTGTACTGGTCCAAAGGCCTTAATACCAGCCTTATTGAAGGCGTCCACTGCTCCATTAGTAAGGGGCACCTCCGGGCCAACCACGACCAGCTCCACCTTCTTTTCCAGAGCAAATTTCACCATGGACTCATTATCAGTAATGGAAATACCTGGGACACACTCCGCCAAGGAAGCCATTCCAGGATTTCCAGGAATTGCATAAATCCTGTCAGCCTTGGCGCTCTGGCTCAGCTTCCATACCAAGGTGTGCTCCCGGGCCCCGCTGCCGACTACTAAAATATTCATTACTTATTCACCTGCTCCATAAGATAGTTCTGAATGCAATCATCATACTCTGAAGTGTGCTTGAAGGCCTCCTGGGCCAGCTCCATCCGCAGCATACCTGTTACACAGCCATTCTTTTCAACCTGCTCAGCCACCTCAGCATAGCGGGCTGGATTGGTCACTACAGTTACATACTTAAAGTTCTTGATATTGGAAAAAGCGGCTATATACTCCTGCCCTTTATGCATGGCAAAGATCCGCCCGACGGACTGCATGAACCCGACCATATTCAATGCGCCGGTAAGCGCATCGGTAATCTCCACCAGCTTCATAAGCTTCATAAGGCGAGCACGGCTGCAGAAAATGAACAGGGTCTGCAGCAGGAAATCTATGCTGCGTTTATCAGTTTCGTTCCACACGCAGCCTTTTTTAGGATAGGCAGAAAGAATCACCTCACCGCCTTCTCCGGTCACAAAGCTGCGCTCATAGGGTTCCGGCTCGTATCCGGCAGGATTTTCATAGCCGATATATGATTCGTTCACGCCGCCCGGCTCATAAATTGAAACAGGAGCCTTGAACACCGTCACAAGCCTTCCGAGCGAAACTTCTTCCGCCACGCCCGGCAGCTCTTCATTTATGCGGTTTACGGTATCATCCAAAGAAAAGACATTATCTTGTAGCCGGTAAAAAAAACGGCTAAAATTCTCGCTGCAAAGTCCGTTTCCCATGTCTCCATATTATAGCACAAACCGATCGAATAAAAAAGAGGAATTTTTACACAACGGAACTACCATAAAATATTCTGTGTCACTATTCA
>CACZYN010000132.1 GCA_902785445.1 uncultured Anaerovibrio sp. | reverse complement strand
TTCAGCCGCCATGGCCGCAATACGGTCCGTTTCCTTGACCCTGAGCTCACCAGCGCCGGTAATTACCGTATCTCCATCAGCAAACATGGCCGCTACAGCAATAGCCGGAATTTCGTCCACCAAGCGTGGAATTATATCCGCTCCAAAGGACGTACCATGCAATTTACTGTATTTCACCAGAATATCCGCTACGGACTCGCCGCCACTTTTATGCTCATTGGTAATGGTGATATCCGCCCCCATATCCCGAAGCACATCTATGATTCCTGTGCGGGTTTCATTAATCCCCACATTTTTAAGCAAAAGCTCACTGTCCGGTATAACGGACGCCGCCACCAGCCAAAATGCCGCCGAACTGATGTCGCCCGGAACTGGCAACTCCTGTGGTGCCGTAAGTTTTTCCGGTGCGCTTAGGCTTATCCGGTTATCTTCCCTTCTAAGTTCTACTCCAAAGGCTTCCAGCATCAACTCAGTATGGTTGCGGGATGGATATGGCTCCACCACAGTGGTTTCCCCCTCCGCAAACAACCCAGCCAACAATATAGCTGATTTTACCTGGGCACTGGCTACCGGCATCACATAAGTAAAACCGCGAAGGTTTTCCTCTGTTGGAACAATAGCAATCGGCAGCTTGGTATTTTCTGCCCGTCCCACAATATTGGCCCCCATCTGACGCAGAGGATTAATCACCCGCCCCATAGGACGTTTATGCAAGGAAGCATCCCCTGTAAAAATCGAAGGAAATTTCTGGGGTGCCAGCATACCCATCATCAGCCGCAGCGTCGTGCCGGAATTACCCGCATCTAAAATGGTTGCTGGTTCCTTTAAGCCATGTAAGCCATTTCCCTTGACCACCAGCTCAGTATCACTTACCTTTTCCACCTGAGCACCCAATGCCTCCATTACGCCTATGGTAGACAGGCAATCTGCCGATGGCAAGAAATTGGTAATATGTACCGGTGTATCCCCCAAGGAAGCCAGCATTACTGACCGATGGGAAACGGATTTGTCTCCTGGTATAACAAGTTCTCCCCGTAATGCCTTGGTTGCTGGTTTAATTGCTCGATTTCCCACTTGTTATATCCTCCTATTCATTCCATACGCTCCAATTGCCGGCTGCCGCCCCCATAGAGAACGCTGCCTGCAAATTGAAGCCGCCGGTAAAGCCATCCACATCCACTACCTCACCGGCAAAATACAGATTTTTTATCACTCTTGATTCCATTGTCTTGGGATTGATTTCCTTCACAGACACTCCTCCAGCGGTTACAATTGCCTCCGCTATAGGACGAGTACCAGTAATCGTTACAATCATTCCCTTCAAGGCTTGAGCCAGTCGATGTCGTTCCTCCTTGGTAATGGAATTAACCATGCGGTCCGGCTCAATATAGGCTGCATCCAGCACTGGCTCGATTAACCGCCCCGGCAGCAAATCCTTTAAGGCATTTTTCATTTCCTTCCGCTGGTACTTTTCCAAATCCCGGACAATCCGGGCATCCAGCTGTTCAAAGGACAATGCCGGTTTTAGATCAATCATCAATTCAACAAAATTACCTGCATCCAGCAATTGAGCTGCCTGCCGGCTAAGGGATAAAATCACCGGGCCGCTTACCCCATAATGGGTGAACAGCATCTCCCCAAACATGTCTGCCACTTTTTTCTCTTCGGCCATTAAATAGACCCGAACATTTCTAAGGGATAGTCCCTGCAGCTCGGTTACCCATTCCTCCTCGGCTACCAAGGGCACCAAGGAAGGAAGAATACTTGTAACATGGTGACCGACCGCTTTAGCCATAGTATAGCCATCGCCTGTGGAACCAGTCCCCGGGTAGGAAGCTCCCCCTGTGGCGATAATTACCCGATCACCCTTATATATTTTGCCATCAGTGGTTTTAACCCCTGCAGCCCGTTCATCCTCAATAAGTATTTCCTCTACACTGACACCAGTATATAGTTTAACCCCTAACTCATAAAGCCGCAACACCATGGCATTTACCGCATCAGCAGCTCTATCGCTTACGGGAAAAACCCGGCCGCCTCGTTCCACTTTAGTGGGTACATCCAATCCATTGAAGAAATACTGTACATCCTCATTATCAAAGGCCCGAATACAGCTATTGAGGAATTTACCATTACCAGGAATGTTTTTGATAATTTCCGGTATTTCCGCCACATTGGTAATATTGCAACGTCCCTTGCCGGTAATGAGCATTTTTTTCCCAGCTTGTTTCATTTTTTCCAGCACCGTGACCTGGGCACCATTTTCAGCAGCCTTAATAGCGGCCATCATACCCGCCGGGCCAGCTCCCACCACAATAATATTATCCATTGTCTTTTCCCGACTTTCCAGCAATGTGACCTAGCATTGCAATCTCCTCAGCTGTAAGCTCCCGATACTGACCTCGACTGACACCATCCAAAGTCAAGCCAGCAAAAGCAATACGCTTCAGGGCAATAACCTCATTGCCCACAGCACTGAGCATACGTCTAACCTGCCGATTACGTCCCTCATGAATTATGAGCTTAACCTTGGACCAGTTGCCCTGCTCATTATATTCCATAAGCTTAGCCTCCGCCGGAGCCGTCAGGCCATCCTCCAAATGAATACCCGTGCGCAGTTCTTTCAAACGGTCTGGCGTAAGCTGCCCCTTTACCTTGGCCACATAGGTTTTATTTACCTCGAAACGGGGATGTAAAAGACCGTTCATCAACTCCCCGTCATTGGTCAGTAATAATAATCCCTCGGTATCATAATCCAGCCGCCCGATAGGATAAATATATTCCGTCACATCCGGCAAGAGCTCCAGCACCGTTTTCCGGCCCCGATCGTCCTTTACCGTACACAAATATCCCTTAGGCTTATTCAATAAAAAATAGCGTTTAACCTGCGTGAAGGTTAATACTACACCATCTATAGCTATCTCATCAGTCTCTTCGGCCTGAACGCCCAGCTCCGTAACCACATTACCATTTAAGGTAACCCGACCAGCCTGTATCATTCGCTCGGCCTCCCGCCGGGAAGCCGCCCCAGCCCGACTGATAAGTTTTTGAATCCGCTCCATCCTTCGACACTCCTTCCTAATAATTAAAGCATAAGCCCCCCGCAGTGTCTAGTTTTTTATTGTATCGGCTTAGCAACCATTTATGTTCCCTCTTTATTATTTATAGAAAAAATGTTACACTATAGTGCAGTGTGTTTATATAAATAACGTACAAAACAACTTTATTTAAAAGGAGTAACATAAAATGATCTTAAACCGTAAATCCGTTGAGTTGTTGGCCCCGGCCGGTAACTGGGATGCTCTGGTAGCCGCCGTAGAGGCTGGAGCTGATGCAGTTTACCTTGGTGGCAAGCATTTCAATATGCGTATGCATCGCAACAAGGAAACCAATTTTGATGATGAAACCCTGAAAAAGGCTATAGAATACACCCATGCTCATGGTGTTCACCTCTACATAACCTTGAACAACCTAATCAGTGTTGATGAAGTGGAGCCATTGAAACAATATCTGGCTTACTTAAATGAAATTCGTCCTGATGCCATTTTGGTACAGGATTTTGCTGTATTAGAACTTACCAAGGAAATGGGCATTGACATTCCCCTGCACACCTCGGTAATGATGAACACCCACAACGAGCATGCCATCAAGAAGCTGAAAGAATATGGCATAACCCGTATTGTGGTAGGCCGAGAAATGACTTTGTCGGAAATGTCCTTATTTAAGGAAAGAACCGGCTTGGAAATTGAATACTTCATGCACGGGGATATGTGTATTGCCGAAAGCGGCCAGTGCATTCACTCTGGTGTAGTATTCGGTCAGAGCGGCAACCGTGGTCGTTGTCTGAAGCCTTGCCGCTGGCCATATAAGCTCATTGATGAGAACACCGGGGAAATCCTGGATAAAGATGACCAACACGACTACAAGCTGGCTCTGAAGGATATGTGCATGTACCGCAACATACCGGAGCTGATTCAGGCCGGGGTATTCTCCTTCAAAATCGAAGGCCGTATGCGTCCTGCTGATTTTGTCCGCCGCATCGTAGCAACCTACAGAAAGGCCATTGATGCTTATATTGAAGATCCATATGGCTATCAGGTTGATGAAGAAGGCTGGCAGGATCTGTATAAGAATCGGGCCCGGGATTTTACCACCACTTTCGCTTTGGGGCAGCCTGATGCCAGTGATATTGGCTTTGATGGTTCCCGTGAACCACGTTTCTTCAGTGACGCTGTGGAAGAAGCCGGCTTCCAGGATGAAATTCTGCGGGCTGAGGAACCTATCAGCAAGCCATTTAACGGCAAACGCCGGTTGTCTGTCCAGGTAGCAAATCTGGCTTCCGCCGAAGCTGCCTGCCAAAACGGTGCTGATGTTATCTATTTGTCCGGTGAGGTATTTAAACCACAAAAGCCTTGGTCCCTGAAGGATACTGCAGCTGCCATCGAATTGGGTAAAAAATATAATACCAAGGTAGTTATCAGCACCCCTCGCACCACCATGCGTCGGGAGTGTGGCGAGATTGAGCAGTTCTTGCACGCAGTAAATGAATTGCAGCCGGCGGGTATTATGGTAAGCAATTTGGGCACTCTGAAATTAGCGCAGGAGTGTACTGATCTCCCGGTTCAGGCTGATTTTTCCTTTAATCTCTTTAACCACATGGCTGCCACCTTCATGCAGAAAAATGGTTTGGTAATGGGCACTGCTTCTTTGGAGCTGTCCTTTGGCCAGTTAAAGAAGCTGGTGGAAAATTCTCCTCTGCCAATTGAAGTAATCGTCCATGGTGCTTACGAGTCCATGATTTGCGACCATAATTTTGCGGCCATGATTTTACCTTACAAGCATCTTGTCAATCCGGAATTTGTGAACCGTCACTATGCCCTTAAGGACAAGGTAGGCGGCGTTCACCCGCTCCGCATGGATCAGTTTGGCCGTAATCACATCTTATTTACCAAGGATTTGTGCTACTATCCATATTTGGAGAAATTTAATGGCATCGGTTCCTTCCGCATTGAAGCCAAGGATTATGCCCCTGAGCTGGTGGCCCAGCTGACCAAGGCCTACCGCACAGCCTTGGATAATCTTGATGCTGGTAAGCCATATTTTGATGAAGCTACTTTCAAGCTTATGCAGGAAAAGAGCCCTCGCCAGCTGGGTATCGGTGTATACCGGTTCCGCCAGTCCCAGGACTCTCTATAATTTTCTATAATAATTAAAGTGATTTTACCCCACGCTAACGGGTGCTAAGGCTCCTTCCTCTAAGGTGGGAGTCAAGCACCCGTAAGCTCTGGATTTATTCGGCTAAATTCAGTGGGAGTAC
>CACZYN010000131.1 GCA_902785445.1 uncultured Anaerovibrio sp. | reverse complement strand
GGCACAGACCGCGACAATCAGCGTTGCATATATTATTTAACGGCTGATCAGATAACAACACATCCCGTATCATGGATGATATGTCTACCTCATCGCCATCAAAATAATTCACATCCTGGTCATCTTCCTTGTAGCCAAGTCCCCGCTTTTGATATTCTTCGTCAAAATCGTGCTCCTGCTGCTGGGTTGATTCCTCCAGACAACGGTCACACACGAAGGACTTCGTACAGGAAATCTGACCACTTACACGGTATCCCCTGCCAGTTGCCACCAGCTCCCCCTTGACCACTATATCCCCTACAAAGGAATAGTCATCATGGGCAGCACCGATTTCCTCAGCTGTTGTGGAAAACTGAAAAGGAACCCCTAAACCAAGTTTATTGTCGGCTTCTATAGTATTAATCTTCATCATAGAAATATCGACCTCATTTATTATAGCCACAGCCCTATTGTTTGTCAAGAAAAATACCTTGACAAAATTAACCGCTGTAAAGCCTTAATTTGCCAGTGCTTTCACTAAAGTCTCCGCATTTTTTTTCATTATTTTAAGGTAATCGTCCTTGGCCGTCGGCTTGGCTTCACCGGTAACTGCCGGATCCAGCTCATAAACCACTGCTCCGGTTTCAGCAGCTATTGTGTTAGCTGCACCGGAGGAATACTGTGGTTCAGTGAAAACAGCCTTGATCCCGGAACTCTTAATTATGCCGATTGTCTCCTCCAATTCCTTAGGAGTCGGCTCTGTTCCCGGTTCCCGGTCAATGACAGCGGCGATTTCCAGATTAAACTCTTTTGCAAAATACGGGAAAGCCTCATGGAAAGTGATAATCTTCTTTCCGGCAAAGCCATCCAGCTGTTTATGCATATCACCCTGCAGCTTCCATAATTTAGCCACATAATCAGCACAATTCTTTTCATACTGATCCTTATGCTTAGGATCAATTTCTGCCAGCTGGGCGGCTATATTTTTCACCTGCTGGATTTCATTGGTAATACTTACCCAAACATGGGGGTTATCATCCAATAAGGGAATATCCTTTGATGCATCTATAAGCTTTAATTTTGGATGCTGTTTTATCACCTTGTCCAGGAAGCTCTCCATACCGCCACCATTTACTACCATCACATCAGCAGTTTCTATGAGACTCATATCCTGGGTAGTCAGCTGATAATCGTGTAAGCAACCAGTCTGGGGCTGGGTCATGTTGACCACCTTAACCCCCTCAACTCCATCAGTGATATTGATGGTTGCCACATACATAGGATAAAAGCTGGTAAGTACCGTTATTTCTCCGGAAGCCTTCTCGCCCGTGGCACCGTCCCGCTGGCACCCACAGACAAAAAACAACATCAAACATGACAAAATTAAAGCTAGCTTTTTCATCAAAGTTCCTCCAGCATCTCCACAGCCTTGGCAGCAGCCTCAGCCTTGGTCACATTCACCATTTCACCATTACGACGAACCTTAAGCTCTACAGAATCCTCATCTACAGCCTTTGGTCCAACGGTTATACGCAGCGGATAGCCAATCAGGTCCGCATCCTTAAACTTAACACCAGGCCGTTCCTTACGGTCGTCAATGAGTACATCCACGCCCTTGGCTTTCAGCTCTGTATAAATTTCCTCGGCAATGCGCAGCTGGTCATCATTCTTGGCATTAACCGGTACAACCACCACTTCAAAAGGAGCAATAGCCCGTGGCCAAATGATACCATTTTCATCATTATTCTGTTCAATGGCTGCCGCCATAGTCCGGCTGACACCAATACCATAGCAACCCATTACCAATGGCTTTTCCCGACCGTTTTCATCCAGGAAAGTTGCATGCAGGGATTCAGAATACTTGGTTCCCAAAGTAAATACCTGACCGGCCTCGATGCCTCTGGTCATCTTTACTGGTGCTCCACAGTGTGGGCAAGCATCCCCTTCCTTCACCATACGAATATCGGCCACAATTACATCCTTGAAATCCCGCTTAGGATTTACATTAATGAAATGCATATCCTTTTCGTTGGCGCCAGCACAGGCATTGTACATTTCCATAACAGTAGCATCCACTACTACCTTAGTACCCTCTTTAATGCCTATTGGACTCATGAAACCGGCTACACCGCCAGCAGCTGCAATAGCTTCATCAGAGGCCATATGCAAGTCAATAATTTCATCGAAGAGATTCAGTACCTTTACATCGTTAACGTCATGGTCTCCCCGAACAAAGGCCAATACCAATTCATCCTGCTCGCTTTGGAAGGCTACCGCCTTGATGGTCTTATCCAACGGGAGATTCAGACATTTGGCCACCAGCTCAATCGTGTGGGCATCAGGAGTGGAAACCTTTTCCAGCTCCATCATATCCTCCTCTGGGGCCTTAATAACCGTAAGCTCCGCCTTCTCATCCGAAGCGGCATAATCACACTTGGTGCAATAGGCGATATTGGACTCACCAGCCTCGGCCAACACGGTAAATTCGTGAGAATGACCGCCACCGATGGCACCATTATCTGCCTCTACCGGTCTAAATTCCAATCCCATACGGGAGAATACCCGGGTATAGGCATCATACATCTTCTTATAGGACTCATTCATGCCTTCCTCATCCTTATCAAAAGAATAAAGGTCCTTCATGATGAATTCCCGGCCCCGCATCAGTCCAAAACGTGGACGAATTTCATCCCGATACTTGTTCTGGATCTGATACAGCATTAAAGGAAGCTGCTTATAGGAGCGCACCTCGTCCCGAATAAGGGTGGTAACCATTTCTTCATGAGTTGGCCCAAGGCAGAATTCCCGACCATGACGGTCTGAAACTCTGAACATCTCATCACCATATACCGACCAACGGCCAGTTTCTTTCCAAATTTCCGACGGCTGAACAATTGGCATGGCGATTTCCTGGCCACCAGCCTCGTCCATTTCCTCACGGACAATCTGCATAATTTTCTTCAAAGTCCGCCAAGCCAAAGGCATATAGGTGTATAAACCGCCTGCTGCCTTTCTTATCATACCGGCCCGCAGCATAAGCTGATGGCTTTTTACCTCGGCCTCCGCTGGGGTCTCCCGTAAAGTTGGTGCATAAAGAGTTGTTGCGCGCACTATTTTAATCCTCCTGTAAAATCTTATCTATTTCTTTAAATAATTCCTCAACCAATTCGGTTTCCTTAACCTTGCGAATTATCTCGCCTTTTCTGAATACCAGGCCTTCACCGTTACCACCGGCGATACCAACATCAGCTCCCTTGGCTTCCCCGGGACCGTTAACAACACAGCCCATTACTGCCACGGAAATTGGCTTTTTGATATCCTCCAGCCGACGTTCCACCTCTTCAGCAATACCAGCCAAATCAATGCTGGTTCGGCCACAGGTTGGACAGGAAATCAGGGTTGGACCGTATTCCCGCATCCCAAGGGATTTAAGGATTTCATTGGCCACCTTTACCTCCACTACCGGATCACCAGTAAGGGATATGCGGAAGGTATCGCCAATGCCCTGACTAAGGAGAGCACCAATGCCTACCGCTGACTTAATCATGCCACTGCGGGCAGTTCCCGCCTCGGTGATACCCAAATGCAACGGATAATCCACCGTTTGAGACATCAGCTGGTAGGCTTCAATGGTCAATGGCACATCATGGGCCTTTAAGGATATTTTCATATCGGTAAAGTCCTGTGCTTCCAGTATCCGTACATGCTCCATGGCGGAATCCACCAAAGCTTGGGCAGTTACCCCGCCGTACTTGGCCATAAGCTTCTTATCCAAGGATCCAGCATTAACACCGATGCGGATGGGGATTTTGTGGGCCTTGGCCTCTTTAACCACTGCCTTGACCTTTTCCTCTCCGCCAATGTTGCCGGGATTTAACCGCAGGGCGGAGATTCCTTGATTAATGGCTTCCAAAGCCAGCCGATAATCAAAATGAATATCCGCCACCAAAGGAATATTAACTTTCTTTATTATATTACCAAGATTTAAAGCTGCCTCCATGTCCGGTACAGCCAAACGGACTATGTCACAGCCCGCTGCCTGCAAGGCATTGATTTGCTCTACAGTGGACTGTGTATCCGTGGTCTTGGTGTTAGTCATGGACTGAACCGATATAGGAGCACCACCGCCAATGGCTATATCGCCAATATGAATTTGTCTGGTCTGCCTACGTTGTATCATAGCGGTCCTCCTTATCTGGTTACATCATTAAATGTAGCAAATATCATCAGGCTTATGAGTATTACCACGCCCACTGCCTGAATATAATACATGGCCTTTTTACTCATCTGCTTACCCCGGACAGCCTCAATTACCAATGTAACAAAATGTCCGCCATCCAGCGCCGGAATTGGTAACAAATTAACAATTCCCAAGTTCAGACTCAAAAAAGCGGCAAAATTCAACAAAGGTATAAATCCATGCTGCGCAACTTCACCAGCCATTTGGGCTACCCCTATCGGACCGGATAACTCAGCGGAAGCCCCTTCCTTAGTTACCAGCATAGCCAAGGCATCCAACATAGCCTTAAAAATATTACTGGTTTTCTCTATAGAAAGGCTAGCGGCTTCCCCCAAGGAAACATCCTGAGTAATCAATGTCCCCTGAATACCAATCAGTACTCGTTTGGTAGCAGGATCCTCCTCCGGTATAACCGTACCAGTCAGGGTTTCGCCATCTCTAAGATACGTTATTTCAAAAGGCTTGCCAGCAGAATTCTGGAAAGACTCCGAGATGTTTTTCCACTCATTTACTTCCTGACCATTAATGGTCAAAATACGATCCCCAGGTCTAAGTCCGGCTGAGGCAGCTGGCCGCCCGGCCAGTACATCACCAATAATCGGCTCAGGATTTGGTGTTTGAATACCACTGAAAAAGAATATTAAAAAGAACAGTATCACCGGTAAGACAAAATTCATGAAGGAACCAGCCAAAATAACAATCATTCTGGCCCATACCGGCCGTTTAAAATAAGCCCGGTCCCCAGCGTCCGACTCCTCATCTTCATCAAAATCCATGCCGGCAATCCGGTTAAAGCCCCCAAGCGGAATAGCCCGCAGAGCATATAGGGTTTCTCCCTTTTGCCAGCTCAGAAGCTTCGGCCCAAAACCAATGGCAAACTCGTCTACCCGCATATTAGTCATTTTTGCAGTAATAAAATGTCCCCATTCGTGTACCAACACCAACAGGCCAAACACAAATACCGCTGAAACAATCGTCAATAGCATAATACTCTTACTCCCTACTTAGCCAGTTCTTTTCTGGTAATCATTCTGGCCCACTCATCAGCCTCCAACAGCTGCTCTAAAGATGGGTTAAATTCAATATTGGCTTTTGCCATAGCATTTTCAATTAAATCAT
>CACZYN010000130.1 GCA_902785445.1 uncultured Anaerovibrio sp. | reverse complement strand
GATGAATTATGGCCAGCTTGGCTGCCCGGCCCGCAATATCATCAAATATTTTCTGCTGTAGCAATTTAATTTCTGCCAACTTTATATCTAATTCTTTTTGTTTTTTGACAATATCCATTCTAAACTGAATCGGCTTTATTGCCTCATCAATCGCTTGGGTATTACGTTCCTGTACCTGAGCCAGATGCTCCAGTTCTTCAGAACGGGACTTCTGAGCGATACTCTCCCGCTGAGCAACCAGACTTCGACGCTCCGCCCCAGTTTCTGCTTCAACCTGGGCATCGTAACGCCGTTGCTGGTCCTGTACCAATTCATTTTGTCGCTGACTTCGTTCATCCTTAAGACGACGCCACTCCGCCTCAATAGCTTGCTTCTGTTCGTCAGTTAATTCTAAAACGACTGCATTATCAGCTTTTAGTTGCAGATTTAAAATTCGATTGCCGTATTCCTTGTCCAATTCTTCCCGTTCCCGGTCAAACTCCGGTTTCATGCGCTGAAAAATGGCATCAGCCCGATTTTTCAACTCATCCATTTTCTGGGAATAATTGGTTATTATTTCCAAATTGGCCTTCTGTCTGGCAGCATCCTCAAAAAGCTTCTTATCAGCCTCCACCGCCTTCATGGACAATTCAAAGTCCTTTAGCTCAATCTCTGCTGACAAACTAGCTGCCTGTCGTAAAAGTTCCTGAAGCTTGCCGTAATCTTTGTGAGCCTTCACCAATGTCTGCATATTCAGAGTGCCAATATCAGGTTCATCAACTACCGGGGTCTCAGCTTTAGGCCTGTTAAAAAGAAAAAAAACCACTAAAACCAAAACCGTTATAGCAGCCAGCCCCAAACCTATCCGTTTCATTCTCAAGCTGTTATTTTCTTGCGACTTGGTCTCTTTCTTAACAGCCATAAGAATCCCCCTTTAGCATTAAAGTACCGAGCACCTGGGTGCTCGGCACTTATTTCAACATATTCCAAGCTAATTACTTGTTAAGCTTCTTGATTACATCCTGAGTCAAATCAGTACCACCATAAACAACAGCTTCCTTATTCAGTACAACAGTGATACCCTTTGCCTCAGCAACTTCCTTAACAGCTGCATCAATCTTCTGACGAACTGGCTCCATCATATCATTCTGCTGCTGCTGGAGACGCTGCATAGTCTGCTGATAATATTCCTGCTTCTGCTGATCATTCATGTTAGCAGACTTCTCTTCAAATTCCTTCTGAGCATCCTTGGCAATCTGCTCCATCTGAGCCTGAACATCAGTGATGTCCTTGATAGAACCAAACTGCTGATAATCAACTACACCCACATTGGAGGATGCTGCTGCAGAAGCAATGCTGCTGTTGGACTGGGACAGTGCCAATGCAACAACTGAACCTACAAACACCAAAGCAATAATAACACTAATAATCTTAACCTGAGCTTTCTTTAACTGAACCATTTTTTTCTCCTTCTTTTACCTTAAATTATATTTTTGTAAAACCAATTATCATGGCAACAATCATGCCATATAACTGGATTAATTATAGCAAACTCTTATTCTTCATTCAAGCAGATAATGAAATGAGACTTATTCAATAGGAGTTTTACACTTCCACTGAATTTAGCCGAATAAATCCAAATCTTAGCAGCCGTTAGCGTGGGGTTAAAAATACCCTATAAAACGCAACCAGCGATCGTGATTGTCCATCACACATTCCAGGCTCAAAAAATCGTGAAGTTTATACCTTAACGCCAGCTCGTTAATACCGCCTAAATGGCGATATTCATACAAAACTGACCATTTTGGAGCAAAATTATACTTTACTCCCGCTTTCCAGTACTTGTCCTTCAGATCATAGCGGACATTTCCAGTTATCTTCGGCAACAATTCTTTATAGTAGCCCACATCCCAATCCCAATGGGCATGTTGTGGATAAAAATCCACCAGCGTAAAAATGCCATCTCTATTTTTGAATTGTCTCCCCAGAAGGCCTCTTACCATAAGGCCATTGTCCTTGGTCTCATCATGGCTGTGTCCTATCTCGGCTCGCCCCTCGAAACGAAGTACATAGTCCTTTGAATTGGAACGACTCATGATGTCCATGCGCTCTGCAGCTTTAAGTGTCACATCAGTATGAACACTCCAGGCCTTGGCCAAGCCATTTTCATCCACACGTTTTTCCAATAAATCTTCTATAGTTCCTTTGTGCCGTTCAACAAAGGCGACTGGCACCCCAACGAACATATCTGCCCCATCCTGCATATTTTGTCGCTGGGTCAAAAGTGCAGCATTAGGCAGAGTATCCGAGCGCATGCTTAAATCTGTAGTCCGCACCACCGGCAGTAAAGGATAAATATCCACTATCACCTTGGTATCACGATCAACCACCAAATCAAAATCCGCCCGGAATTCTGGTGCCCGTTGCAACATAAACTCGTTAAGGCGATGCTTTACCACCCCATTAGTCCAGTCAGCCGCCGCCACAGGCAAATTCAGCAACATATCATCAAATAGCTGGTCGATACCGGCAATATCTTCCCGTAACAACTCTTCCACCACAGGAGGCATACCCACAATCCGGGTCTCCACAGACAGCTGCTCAATCTTATCCTGCCAAGGAATCAAATGAACAACTACCACCAAGTCATTTTCTGGCCGCAGTTCCACCTTGTAAACAGAGTATCCCACCAGGACTTTATCAAAAACCTGCTGAATTATCCCTTCATACTGAGCCTTGTTCTTGATAGTATCCTCAAGAGATTTACCTTCCAACAGCTGAACCCCTATGGCTTTAACGCTGTTTTCCATTCTCTCGCAAACCCCAGTAGGAATATGACCATTTCCAACGACCTCAGCCCGAAGGGACTGGATTTTATCAGTCCGCGAAGCTGCCTCAGCGTCCTTAGCAGTCATACCACTAATAACACCAAAGCAAAACATTGCCAGGAAACATCCTGCCAATACGTTTATTAAGTTATTTTTACTAACAATCCCGAAAAACATCAGAATGAAGTACCAATATTGAAGTGCACCCGATTACCCTGAGAACCATGACCTAAATCAAGGCGAATTGGGCCAACCGGAGTCTCAATCATCATGCCAAAACCAATACTGCTATGGAAGTGCTTAGGCAACCAACCGTGATTCCAGGCGGCACCGTTATCTGTAAAGATTGCCCCCTTCATCTTGCTACCCAACGGGAAGCGGAATTCGATGGTTTCCAGGAACATACTGTTGCCCCGGAACTGATCATCACGATAACCACGGATAGTATCCTGACCACCCATACGGAATTTATTAAACTCAGTCAAATCACTGGTGGAATGACCATAGGCCGTGTGGAAGGCCAATATCTGGTTACGGCCTACCTTCCGGTAAATAGCATCATCAATAGTGTATTTCCAGAATTTAAAGTCGCCGCCCAGGCCAGCATATTCAGCTGCCAAGGACACACTATGACCAGACGTTGGATACAGATAGTTATCTCTGGTATCAGTGGTATGAGTAAACGTAATAGAACGAGTCAAACCAAAGTTATTCTTCCGCCAATCAGCATATGCATCAGTACTACGATCATAGCTTCCGCCTTTATGTAAATCATACTGGTCATTTCTGTTGCGGAAATAAAGACTATTGGATGAATACTCACTCTGTGGACGGGTAAAGCCGAACTCAAAGCCAGAAGCCTTACGCAGCATTTCCTCCACCAAAGAACCTTCTTCATTGTAGTCGTTGTACACATAGGTACGATTATAAAGTCTTATAATACCGGCAGTTTCCTTCTTATCCAGCCATGGCTTACGATAGGAGAAGGACCAGCCGCGGGCATCAGTGGAGTCACCACTCATGGTAAACACTAAGTTAATAGCGTCACCAACACCACGGAAGTTGGTATCACCTACATTGATCATACCGATAATACCATCAGAGGTACTATAGCCGGCACCTACACCAAAGGTACCAGTATTCTTCTCAGTAATATCTATTTCCAGTATGCAGGCGTTTGGCTCTACACCTGGAATCGGCTTCATATCTACCGATTCAAAATAATTGAGGTTTACAATACGCTGGTAGCTGCGAACCATTTCCTTCTTGTTAAGTGGCTTGCCTACTACAGTACGCAACTCACGCATGATAACCTTTTCTTTGGTTTTCTTTAAACCCTTAATCTTATATCCTTCGAGAACACCTTCGTTAATTTCGATGGACAGCTTACCATTGTCATCAATACCCATATCATGTACCTTGGCCATGATATAACCATCAGTGGAGTATTTTTTCTTTAAAGCTGCCATATCTTCCTGAAGGGCATGTCGGTTCAGGCGATCACCCGGGTGTAACTTCATCACCTTAGTCAAGCCATCAGTTGGTTCAATATCAGTATTCCCCTTAATTTCCACCGACTGAATAATTGGTGTTACAAACACGTGGTAGGTGAGAATGACACCCTCGGGGATTTCCTTAAAGCTTGGATACAGATCGTAAAAATAACCAGTATCATATATGTTATTGGCATCGCGGCTCAAGCCGTCGATAGTGAGTTTATCACCAACCTTGGTATTTAAAGACGCCTGTGCTGTCTTAAGTACATCATCAGTTATACCAGCAAACTCAATGGCCATAATGGTCTTGCCAACCAACCGCTGGGCAGCATCGGTAACATCCTTATCCGTCGGGCGCTTGGCATTCCACTCATTCTGAGCAGTTGCTGGTGCCGCAGCAGCTTCTTCCTCATTATTATTGACCGCTGGATTAACAGATGGCTCGGAAGATACCTTTTCATTTGCAGCATCTTTAGTTGCTTCCTTAGTATCGCCGGCTGGTACACCTGCCCCATTAGCATCCGCTGGAGTCATTACAGCTGCTGGCTGATCACCTTCCTCAGCGTCAGCCACCTGAGCTGCTGAAAAACTGGTCATTAATGCTAAGGCACAAGCTAATGCCTTATATTCTTTTTTGGAAAACTTTGAACTCAAACTCAAAGAAAATACCTCCTATTATTTCTTTCTTAGTTTTTATATTGAAAGCTATTTAGCTATTCCCGCAATACTTTTCCCGCTGACTGCATAAGCTTTTGCATTTCAGGTTCTGGCAATGAATCCTGCCTGGTAGGTTCTCCGCCAGCGTCCCCTTCTGCTTTCTCTGCAGTCTCCCGTGCCTTGGCCGCATTGTAAGCTGGCTCAGGTAACGGTCTATTTTTTTCTGTTTCAACCGCCGCCGGCAGCTCAGGTTCCTGAACCTTGGTTACCTCTCCAACAGGCGTGTTTACAATCTCAGGCTGATTTGGTTGAACGTTGTCAATCGGTGGCGGAACAGCCCCCTCACGTTCTTGTTGCAAAAACACAACGTAACCCACCCCCACCAACACCGCAATAAACAAAGGTGC
>CACZYN010000129.1 GCA_902785445.1 uncultured Anaerovibrio sp. | reverse complement strand
AAAAAATCACATCATATTCCTTACACATATTAACACAGCCCAAGCCGTTTGTAAACCCAAATATCCGATAATTTACAATATTTTAGAAAATATTACAAGCCCTCTTCTGAAATTCTCCCAGCCAATGGATCAGTTTATGCCTTATGGCCATCACCGGTGAATGGAAAATCATTTTTGGACCACTATAGCGCATTATCTGCTTTATCTTCTGCTGACGATTTGGTGCATAGCAATGAGTTTTACATTCACTGCAAAAGGTCTTTTCCGCCATCCTTGGGCAGGTATTGACCCGCTTATTCACATATTCCAACAGCTCCTGACATTCAGGGCATAGATTCACTCCATCTGTCTTATGCAAATCCCGGCAATAGATACCAATCATCTCAGTCACAGTCTTTAGTTCTTGTTCCCGTTTATGTTGTAATCTGTCCATGTTGCACCTCCTATGACTGATAAAATTCTTTTACTCATTTTACCTTAATTCAGCCACTTTGTTTAGACATTGGAGGCAATTCTAACTGAAGTTTAATCTTTCTAATTCAGTCTTAATAAAAAAGCACCAACCTTGACTATCACCTAGTCAAAATTGGTGCCAAAATCTACGATTATAGGTTACGTACAACGCCCCATACCAACAATACTATCAGGCAAACCCATTTCATCAGTTCAAAAGGCAGGAAATTCAGTACTCTTGAGTTATATTGATGTATCATCAACAGTAAAATCACCGGTGATAATAACAGTACAACAGGATTTGCAGCATAGGCTCCAGCAAAGTCGCCATATGAGAGCCGCAAAAACATTGTTGTTATTCCACAACCAGGACACTGATAACCCGTCAATGCATGAAATGGGCACGGTATAGAGAACAGATCAAACCGTACACAAAGCAAATATACTATCCCAACTAGTATAAACCATACTATAGGACGGACAGCAGGCTTATTGTGCATAAGGATTCATAGGCTGCTGTGGCATATATGGGCCATTATATGATCCATTACCTCTCTGATCGAAATCAATGATATCGTTGATTGCACTCTGGATTAATACCTCAGAGATTACTCCCAAGCCAAATACAGCCAATATCAAATACAACAAACCAGCGTTCTGATCGGCCATCATGCCGCGCATCATCTTGGCTTCTGTCAATCCTTCGCCCATCTTATACATCCAATACAAAGAATAAATGCCACAAGTAACCAGCGAATACAAAATAGCCATACCGCCATCTGCAGTAGTCCGACGGCCCACCAAACGATGAACATCCTCAGTCATGGTATAAAACCAATATATACCGTAGATACCGCAGGTAACCAGCGTCAACACAATAGCCAATACAATATTCTTTTTTTCCATAATAGACTCCCCTTGTAAAATTAATTATTAAACCAAAGAATATTCTACCACATATTTAATGAAAAATAAAATGCTTAAATTGATAATACCTTCAGGAGATACCGTCCCTACCTCGGTATCTTCTGAAGGTATTACACCATTTGCTGTATGTGCACTAGAAGCAACTATACAATCCCTTATGTAAAGCATAATCACTTTTACGTGCCCCCTTTCTTGTCTTTATAATCGGTATTTTGTGAATTAAAAATAAGTGTTCTTTAAAATTTAAGGAAAAATTAATAAAAGACTGGGGCTTGATTGTATATTTATCGAGCCTCAGTCTTTTGTGTGTAGACAACTGTATTTATCTCATGATCAATCTATATTCTTTTATCAAATCCAACAAAATAGCTGCCGTTCTATCAACTCCATACTTGCTGGACTTAATCATAATATCATAACTTACATCATTGCCCCATATGGTTTCGGAAAAATGCTGACAATGCTTTTTCTGTTCTTTGGCATGTTCGTATATCAAATCACAGGCCTCATCACGTTCTATTTCTTCCTTGCGCATTACCCGCTTAATCCGATCTTCCTCATCAGCTGTAATGAATATGTGCAAGGAATTTTCATGGTTTTGTAAGACATAATTTGCCAAGCGCCCCAAAATAACGCAGGAATTTTTGGAAGCAATTTCCTGAATTATCTGGGCTTCAACGCGACATTTTTGCTCATTGGTAAGCTCTACTTCCTCATCAAAGGAGGAGGTGTACCAATTATACAAACGCTTTAAGGTTTTACTATCTGTGCGTTCATGCGATTCAACAGATAAATCAATATCCCCACTCTCATCTGTGGCCATTTGGATAACATCACTATCATAATAAGGCAAAGCCAATTCGTGAGCAATACGTTTGGCGATAGTCCGTCCTCCGCTGCCATATTCATGGGATACTGTGATGACAAAATGACTTTCCGTAATAGGATCTTCTGTGTTAGCAGGCAACCTTTTGAGACGATTTTCTGGCAACAGTATAAACTCCAAACTCCTAAACAGCCTCATGAATATTTTTAGGAAAATTGTGACGAAAATTATGCTAAAAAGCGTTCCTTCCCGCACAGAAACCACACTGCCCAAAACAACCAGGCTCAGCATGGCAGCTACTAAAGAAAAAAGCACTGCCGCTGCCAGTCTCACTGTGGCATACCGTCTGGAAAGTAATTTTGCCACAAATTTCATAAAGGATTCCATGGGAATTTTTCCCAGATCGGCAATATGGCACAAATAAAAGCCCCCGGCCAGACAGGCGCTGCCGGCAATACACGCCAGCAATTGTCCTTTGTATGACATAGGGTTAAATTCTCTGAGTGCATCCAGGGATAATTCAGTTAATAATCCCAAGGCCAGAGCCGTGAACAGCTGCAGCAACAACACCCTTTTTTTTAGCCGCCTTCTTCTTATAACCAACTGTAGGAGCAGAACCAGTACGCTAAATATAGCAACCCAAATACCAACACTTATATTGGAAAAAATAAGTGAAAAGGTATAAGGCAGAGCAAGAACCGGCGAGACACCTATGTCACCCTTTATGAACCAAGCACCACTATAAGAGATAAGCATTATCCCCAATGTAAAAATAAGATAGCGCCGCATTATCTCCGATATAGTTTTTTTCTTTTCTACCACCATATTGCATATCTCCAAATATGACAATACCCGCCTCACTAAACGTAAAACGGGTATGGCTATATTTATTAATTATTTTTACAGTAATACCTTGTGAGAAACGTTGATACGACCCTTCTGGTCAATCTCAGTAACCTTAACTTCAAACTCGTCACCAACATTAACAACGTCCTCAACCTTTTCAACCCGCTTCTTATCCAATTGGGAAATATGGCAAAGGCCTTCCTGACCAGGCAAAAGCTCTACGAAAGCACCAAAGGCCATAATACGAGTTACCTTACCTTTGTAGATCTGGCCAACTTCGACTTCCTTGACAATGTCCTCAATGCAGGCAACTGCAGCAGCAGAAGCCTCAACGCTGGTAGCACAAATTCGTACAGTACCATCATCGTCAATATCAATCTGTACGCCAAAGTCATCAATGATTTTCTTGATAACCTTGCCGCCAGGTCCAATAACCTCACGAATCTTATCAGGCTTAATCTGCATGGTAGTTACTCTAGGAGCATACTTACTGAGCTCCTCATTTGGCTTAGCAATGCACTCCAGCATCTTGCCAAGAATGAAGGCACGACCACGCTTAGCCTGAGCTAAAGCTGCAGAGAGGATTTCCCGGGAGATACCCTTAATCTTAATATCCATCTGAATAGCAGTAACGCCTTCGGTGGTACCGGCTACCTTAAAGTCCATCTCACCTAAAGCATCTTCCATGCCCTGAATATCCGTCAGGGTAGTGTAATCAGCTCCATCCTTAACCAAACCCATAGCCACACCGGAAACCGGGCGCTTAATTGGCACACCGGCGTGCATCAGGGACAGTGTACTGCCGCAAACGGAACCCATGGAACTGGAACCATTGGACTCCAGAATTTCCGATACCATACGAATGGTATAAGGGAATTCCTCAGCTGAAGGAATAACTGGTACCAAAGCTCTTTCAGCCAAAGCACCATGACCAATTTCACGACGGCCTGGACCACGAACTGGACGAGCCTCACCGACGGAATAACCAGGGAAATTGTACTGATGAATATACCGTTTGGAGGTTTCAACCCCAAGACCATCCAATACCTGCTCATCACCCATGGAACCAAGAGTAGTAACAGTCAACACCTGAGTCTGACCACGAGTAAAGAGACCAGAACCATGAGTACGAGGAAGAATACCTACCTCACAGCTAACGGGACGAACTTCCTCAACCTCACGACCGTCTGGGCGAATCTTCTCCTTGGTAATCATCTTACGAACGATTTCCTTCACAATCTTGTGAAGCATATATGGGATTTCCTTGATAGCATCTGGATAGATTTCCAGGAAATGCTCCAAAGCCTCTGCCTTAACATTGGCAATATCCTCATCACGAGCCAATTTATCTGGATTGCGAACAGCCTGATCCAGCTTGGAAGTAGCATATTCACGAATAGCCTGCTCCATCTCTTCTGGAACAGCAAAGAGTTTTACTTCTCTCTTTTCCTTGCCGCAAGCCTTCTGGATTTCATCCTGGAATGCCACAATCTTCTTAATCTCTTCATGACCAAAGAGAATAGCTTCAAGGATAACTTCCTCAGGCAACTCATTGGCACCGGCCTCAACCATCATTACCGCATCACGGGAACCGGCAATGGTCAAATTAAGGTCAGACTGCTCCCGCTGCTCAACACTAGGGTTGATAACAAACTCACCATTTACACGACCAACCCGGACACCAGCTATTGGGCCAAGGAAAGGAATATCAGAAATGGTCAGGGCACAGGAAGCACCAATCATAGCTGCAATTTCTGGAGCATTGTCATGCTCAACAGACAATACAGTAGCTACAATCTGAACGTCATTGCGATATCCCTCTGGGAACAAAGGACGAATTGGGCGGTCAATCAAACGGCTGCACAAAATAGCAGACTCTCCTGGACGACCCTCTCTCTTTATAAAACCGCCAGGAATCTTACCTACGGCGTACATTTTTTCTTCATAATCTACAGTAAGAGGGAAAAAATCTACACCCTCTCTTGGCTCATCAGAAGCCGTTGCTGTAACCAATACCACAGTCTCACCATAGCGAACCAAAACCGCACCATTAGCCTGCTTAGCCATCTTACCAGTTTCCACAGTAAATGTGCGTCCGCCTAACTGCATTTCAAAACTTTGCATTAAGTTTTTCCTCCTAAATCTTCTTTAACCTTTTTATCTTTCAACCGTCATAGTATATCATAACATTGGTTTTTATATCAATATATTTATTTATAGCAACTTTAATTACTGGTCTTCCTCCTGAAACAGCCCCAACTGCTCGTATTCCTGGCTGTCGCCCCGGTGAAAGCCCGTTCGCAGGATATGAAGACCGTGTCGGGCACCATTACATCGGCCGAGGACGGCAGCCCCTCCGC
>CACZYN010000128.1 GCA_902785445.1 uncultured Anaerovibrio sp. | reverse complement strand
TTGGCAGAATTACAGGAAAACAGCGTCGGGGGATACCGGAGTCGAGCGTTCACTGGATATTTTAAGTGAGCTTCCTGATGGATATCATGTATTCAGCAACTTGCGTGTTAATGAAGCGTACATTGGTACTGTGGTTGTCGGCAGGAATGGTGTTTTTATCATCAATACGAAAAATCATAACGGAGAAATTACTCCGTCTGATGCATATGAATGGACACAGAAAAAGGTTGGGCGCGGCGGACCAGAATATACATCTACGCTTCGAAATCCTGTGAAGCAGACGAAAAAACAAATCTACAACATGTCACAGTTTTTGAAAAAAAATAATATCCGTGCATGGGTAGACGGCATTGTGTATTTTACTAATCCTGATCTGATTCTTAACGGTACAGGTGACGCGTTTACAAACAGAGGGCGTGCGGTTTTGGAGTTTATATTGTCTTACCCTGTACGTACACCCCTCGATGATAGTACTATTGCAAAGATTGTCAGACTGTTTTAGGGCAACTCGTGAACAAGTGATTACGGTTTTAGGGATTTTAAAAAAGCGGAAGGTGGTTCACCTTCCGCTTTCTTTTTGAGAACTACCAACAACAACAAGGAAGGGGTTACGATTCAGGAAGGCATCATTGAGGCGAAATTTGACGATCCGAACGGTCAACTTATATGGCAAGGATGGAGCTATTTTGAAGGTATAAATTTATATATTCCTGCCGGCGAACAGCGGCGCCATACTTTCAACATAATTGATCCTAATTGCCCGCACTATGAGGGGAAAGCAATGATTCATACCCGTTATGTATTCGGAAAATAATGTTGGATTGACTGTTGATGCTGGTTATGGTGGCTTCGGTCGGATAAAAATAAGCACTTGTCCATGGACAGGACAAATGCTATAATAACCATAAGAAAAGAGGCGGTTGATGTTTGCTCCGTCAGCTCCTCGGAATAGACTACCGAACATAGCCGACCATTGCAGTGGTCGGCTATAGTTTTACATAAAAGATTTTTATCTCTTAATACTATATACGGCAACGGCAAGAGTTAGAAGTGCTATCAGCAAGGATAGCCAATTAAGGTTATCCTCTTTGTTTTAATATGTCCCTTCACTACCCTCGTCAAATTGTGTAAAATATTGTAAAAATATATTCCACGAGGTGATGCATTATGTATAAATTATTACTGACTTTTGTAATGGCAATTACCATGTGTGTTCCCGGCATCGTTAACGCCAATTTTGGCACGGGAATAGGTGTCACTATCCCTGTGTCAGGCTCTGGGTCTGGTGCTTCGAATACTAACAGCAACTATGCTGCTATGCAATTTGATAATATTATTCAGGAGCTCACCGTTGAAAAGCGGAACGGAAAGCTCTTAATGGAACTCAAAGTTACCAACAGCGGTGATTCGCCTTACAGCGTAAGTCATCGGAACGGACAGATCTATGATTTTATTATTACCGATAAAAACGGTGAAAAATTATGGCAATGGTCAGATAACATGGCTTTTACTCAGGCATTGACTTCTTCTTCCGTTGGCGCCCATAGTTTTGAAGTATATAAAGCAGAGCTGGATAGCAAAATCTTCAAAAAAATCAAGGAGGATGCTATTCTTGTAACTGCCTATATCTTAGATACTCCTTATAAGCTGTCAACAAAGGTTCCTACTCAGACTGCTGCTAATAGGACGCCTGTGTTTATTCATGGTGGTGTAATCTTTGGAAATTGACCGGCATTTATTCAAGCTCGTTGGGATTTTTTCCCTGAGGGTCGTTGCCAAAGCGGAAGCCTTGCCATGATTTTTGGAGGGTTTCCCATGTCTCATCCACTCCCAGCCCCAAGGCCTTTTCCAATTCCGCAACAGGAATCCACAGGAAAGTCGCCTCTACCTTTTCGGTATTCGTGATATAGTTATCGGCTGCTTTATCAAAAGCGTCCTTACTGATTTCTTTGCCATTTGCATCCATGTATAATTTTGGGGTGTATGTAAGCATTCCTGGATTGCTTGCAGATTCGCTGATAACGCCCTTTTCCATGGCGGTAAGATAAGTGAACAACATATTGTTGGATTTATTGATAACCTGCCGGGCCACGGTATATTCTCCGCCCTGCCTGTAAGTGGTATCGACATGATAATAACGTTCTTCACCCTGTTTTTCATCCCTGTGGCGATAGGCAGTCAATTTATTTTCCCCTGGCATGTACATAACCCTTGGACTGAAACCAGCCTCTGGTGGACGGATTTCGAGGGGACGCAATACATCCGCGCAGTCGGAGTCATATTCATAGCATTGAATATCCCGATACCTTCCTTCTGCGTCCTGTTTGGCTATGGTAAATTCCAACCAGCCATTGCAATCCAAATCACTGATGCAGAAACAGGCATTTTTCGCTATCGCTTCTTTGAAATCCATACCCGTAATGATTGGACTGTATTCTATTTTTACCAGCTCCAGACCGTATTCATAGGGATAGGCACAGGCAACAGCCGAAAAAGTCGTAGTCATAACGAGGCAAACGACAAGTCCCTTGATTGTTTTTAAAAGTGACATGGTTTTTGCTCCTTAATTCTTGTGGGTTCCAGTTTAATTGCCGTGAACTTCTTCCTCGGTGGCAGTCTCCTGCAGATAAAAGCCCGACAGGGATTTTCTATAGACTTCCTGCAACTTTTTCGGATCGCCCTTGGCCGCCGCCAGCTCGGTAACCGGCCGCCAATCCACAGTTACCCAGAATGGGTGATGGTGGATGTAATAATTTTTCAGAAGGTTGGCATATTCTCCAAAGGGTATAATATTGGCATTGTGGTCAAAATAAAGTATTTCTTCGTTGGGATTATCCCGGTCCTTGTGCAGGCCATAAAAACCGCCCAACAGGGACCGATGAATTCGGCCATTTTCCAAATACATGCTGAACACGCCACCGCTATGGGCCCATTTTCCGTCATCGGTCATGCTCCAGCTGGTATCACCCGCAGTGTAATAATATAGGCCCAGCTGGCAAGCATAATACATGGCCAGCTCGGGATGTTTTATGTTTACCTCATAAGAGCCATCCATAAAATTCAGCGGATAAGTATCGTTTTCCGACTCATTCACCTCATAGCCCCAATTGGAAATGACACTGCCGTCACAGGCCGACGAGGTGAAGAGAATTTCCAGCCGCTGATTGTTGTCCAGATCCGTTACCGCAAAATAACCGCCCTCAGAGATGGCTTGTTCCATAGTCTTACTGGTCTCACTAAAAAAATTCTGACGGGCCAAAAGGGCCAGCTGGTTTTCCCTTTCGGGAGTTATTCCATTTATGATTTCCGCTTCGGCACAGGTCCCTAGGGACAAGGCTGTAACCAAAGATAAACCTATAGCTGTCTTTCGAAAAATACTCAACATAGTCTCCGCCCTCCAACAATAATCTTTTTTGTGTCCAATGCTTCTGGATTATCTCCTTTTGTATAGGTTATAAATTGTCACGATGATGGCCACAATACCCACAAGTACATTAGCAGCTGTCATTACTAATGCTACTAACAGTGTAATAAATGGAACAGGGTGACCCTGACCTGCGTTGGCTGAGCCCCAACTAATCAAATTATTGTCAATATACGCCCCTATAGCAAGCAATACAATGGTTACAATTAAGGTTATGGGAATTAGCAGCAGGGGCCTATAGGGACTTTTGTTATTGGGTAACACCGTATTATCCACTGTATTATCCTGTGTATCGATCGTATCTATAGTGAACACCTCCGCAAGAAAATTTCTACCAAGGATATTCAACAAATACTATTTTTTTCCTCTATGAAAATTTTGAAATTACTTTTCCATTTTTGAGTATGTTCTCAATTACATTTGTTCAGCAATTAACTCTTTTAGCAGATGCTGTATAAATTCCTGGCATTTGCCGCAGGAGGTACCGAAGCGAAGCTTTTCCTGCAGGTCGTTATAGTTTGTGTAGCCGGCTTTTACAGCATCCTCGATCATGCCGTAGGTTACATTTTTACAATGGCAGGCTTCTTTATTTCGGTTCATAATTGCCTCCTTCATAATCATTGACCTTATCTAGTGTAAAAAAATAATATAATAATTCCCTGTAAATTTCCAGTTAAAGGGGACGGGGGACAGTTCAAATAACGACCGATAGTGACTTATAAAAGTTAATATTTTTTTACAATAAAGCAGGATTATTTGCCTGTATACAAGAATTATGCATGTGCAAGTAATCTATATATAGGAGATGTTGTATATGAGCAAATTTAAGAGATGTTGTTTGGGATTTATTGCTATTATTGTTTTATTAACAATAGTAAGCGGTTGCGGTGGGGGGAAATCCTCAAAAAATAGTGAAAAAAAGGTTCCAGAATATGTATGTGATGTTGAGGGGATAGGCAAGGTTAAAGGGGCTGTTGCCTCAAATGTAGGTATAGCTGTTTATGCTATTGAAGAAAAAAATACTATTGGTGATCAGTTCTTTCAAGAGCAGGCACAGGGAAAATTTGTTATTGTTTCTTTGGTAGTATCTAATGGTCAGAAAGATGCTATAACAGTAGATGCAAATTCATTTAAGCTAGTTACTAGTGATGGTGTAGAGTATAGCCATAGTACGGATGCGCAAACAGCAATAGCGATGTCAAGGGGAGGGAAATTAGATTCCTTCCTAAGACAAATAAATCCAGGTATGGTAGTATCAGTAACTATCCCATTTGATATTCCTAAGAATAAAAACCTTTCTGATTTAAAGCTTGAAGCTCATGGTGGTTTCGCTGGTGATAAGGTTTTATTACCGTTAGCAGTTCAAAAGGTTAATTAAAAATTGAAATATCAAGATATGGAGGGGAGCTAAAGAGGATGAGCTATATGAACATTTTTTCCCTCGGATATATAATTTAATATATGCTCGGGTGAAGAATGCTGCCACTGCTGATGATATTGTAAGTGATGTTTTTGAAAAGATGGTTACCCATTTAGATAGCTTTGACAGCACTAAAGCGTCCTTTATCACTTGGCTGAGTCGGATAGCAACCCGTACTTTGACGGATTATTACCGTTGGCAGAGCCATCGGCAAAACGTGGAATGGGATGATGTATTCTCTCCCAAGGTGGACGAAAAGGAAGGCCCTGATGGCCAGCTGTTGGAGCAGGAAGGAAAAAAAGAGCTGTTGTTGGCTCTCGGAAAGCTTTCGGAAAGAGAGCAGCAGATTATTGAGTTAAAATTCTGGGGAGATATGAGTAATAAGGAAATCGCCGAAACTCTTAACATTTCCCCGGCAAATGTGGGAGTCATTCTTTTTCGGGCAATGGGCACCATGCGGGAGATTTTAGGACGAGACTAACTACAATCAATAAAAATAAATAAAACTGTAATACATAGGGTGATTAATCGTAAGTATAAGTGTAGAAAAAAATTATGGGATAGCACCATAGT
>CACZYN010000127.1 GCA_902785445.1 uncultured Anaerovibrio sp. | reverse complement strand
AACTTCGCTAAAAGCTCGTTTCTTGGAAGCTGCTCCATCATCTGGCTTGAATCATGTGTGCATGATTCTTGTTGCATTGTTTAGTTTTCAAAGAACACCGCCGACTCAAAGGGTCAGCTTCTAAATAATATCTTAATATCAATATCCTGTCAAGGACTTTTTGATATTATTTTTTTATGCCCCTCGGGTTTCTGCAAAACCGTTCATCGGAACAACGATGATAATAATACAGCGTATTTGAAATCTTGTCAACAAAAATTTCAAATACGCTGTTTATTTTATCTGTTATACTCCTGGGCTATTTCCTGAAAGCTTCGCTTTCCATCAATATAATCTGCATAAACTATTTCCGGCGATTTACCATGGTACACTTTACATATACCACAAATTTCACAATTCCCCCGGCAATAGAAATTATCATAGATATATTGCTCCCGCTCTGCAGCAGTTGATGTTTCAATATCAGGCGGTTTTCCCATAATAATACACCTTAATCATAACGCTCATCGATTACCCGCTTGGTCTTCTTTTCGCTTCTAGGCAGCAAGCCGATCTCTACCACCTTTACCAGCGGAGTAAAACCGATACGGCTCTTAACCCGGGTTGCGACCCGCTTAGCCATATCCAGGAAGTCAACACTACCATTTGTTTCCACGTAAATACGCATTGTATCCTTACCATCAAGGTGAGAAATGCGAATCTGATATTCACTGGACAGCTCTGGGAATTCCTGAAGAATTTCTTCAATCTGTTTAGGGAATACATTTACACCCTTTATCTTCATCATATCATCTGTACGCCCGGCTATTACATCAATTCTCGGGAACTTGCTGCCACATGGACATTCACCTGGAATAATACGGGACATATCATGGGTACGATAACGAATCAGCGGTGCCCCCTCCTTAACCAAGGTAGTGATGACGATTTCACCCCACTCACCATCCGGTACCGGTTTTAAGGTATTCGGGTCAATTATTTCCAAATAGATGAAATCATCCCAGTAGTGCATTCCAGTTTCATATTTACAATTTACACCAATACCAGGTCCGTATATTTCCGTAAGTCCATAAATATCATAAAGCTCTATGCCCAACTCCTTGGAAATACGCTCACGCATTTTCTGGCCCCAGCGTTCGGAACCGATGACACCCTTTTTGCGATGAATTTTGTCCTTAATCCCCCGCTTTTCAATTTCCTCGGCCAACAGCAGTGCATAAGAAGATGTGGCACACAATACAGTAGAGCCCATATCCTGCATCATCTGAAGCTGCTTGTCAGTGTTGCCCGGCCCCATAGGAACGCACATTGCCCCCAGCTTTTCACAGCCTGCCTGAAAACCAATACCAGCAGTCCAAAGTCCGTAACCCGGAGTAATATGAATAACATCCTTATTGGTAATACCCGCAAACTCATAGCAACGGGCAAACATAGCAGCCCAATCATCCACATCCTTCTTGGTATAAGGAATAATTACAGGAGTTCCGGTGGTACCAGATGAGGAATGTATGCGTACTATCTCCTCCTGAGGTGCGGTCATCAGTCCCAGTGGATAAGCCTCCCGCAAATCATTTTTTTCGGAAAAAGGCAACTGCTCAAATTCCTCTGGACTGGAAACATGGTTAATCCCCGCCTCCTCCAGCTTCTTACCGTAAAAACTGTTGGCCGCCTCCAAAGCATCTATACGTTCATTTACCAGCTTGAGCTGCTCTTCACTAATTCTCATTCTTCCTAACCCCTTTATTTTCTTTCTCCAACATATGTTAAAGCCTGAAAGTTCAATTCGTGGAACTTTGCAGGAATTCTTTCGGTGATTACCTGACGAATATCATCCGCCGTAAGCCCCAAAGCACCGCTATTTACTGCTGCTCCCAACAATAACAGATTAACTATCTTGGAGGAGCCCAGTTCCTTGCAGGCAGCTTCCGTATCCACCACCACAACATTTTCCACCTTGGACTTAATGTAATCCAGCATTTCCCTGCCATTGTAGTTGGAACCGGCCAAGGCCGCCGTCACTGGCATTACCGGCTTACTGCTTACAATAACCTGCCCACCTTTTTTCAGATAAGGCAACATGCGCACCGTTTCCCCGGGCTCAAAACCAATGATTACATCCGCTGTTCCATTGGCTATCATTGGACAACAGGTATCATCCCCCAAGCGAAGATGGCTGAATACGCTGCCCCCTCGTTGGGCCATACCTATGGTTTCAGCGCTCTTTACCGGTATCCCCTTATTCATGGCGGCACCGGAAATTAATTTTGAGGCCAAAACCGTACCTTGACCACCTACACCGCACAGTACGATATTTTTACTCATCTGCCTCACCTCCAATAGCTGCCATTGGGCAGATCTGGCTGCACAATCCACAACCAGTACAGAGGGAGTCATCAATTATTACCTTGTCATCCCGGATAACCAAGGCCGGACAACCGATTTCCCGTATGCACTTACGGCAATTAATACATTTTTCCTGATCTACGGTCAGGCACTTATCGCTCTTTACAATGGCAATACAAGGAGATTTAAAGATAATCGCCTTTACTCCAGGTAAAGCTGCTGCTTCCTGCACCGCCTGCACCGAAGCTTTATGATCAAGAGGATTGACCGTTTTAACGTATTCCAGACCAATCCCCTTCAATATGCCTTCGATACTGATCTTGGCTACCACGTCCCCCATCATGGTCTTGCCGGTTCCTGGATGCGGCTGGTGACCAGTCATAGCCGTGGTGGAATTATCCAACACAACCAAGGTCATATTTGCCTGATTATAAACCGCATTTATTACTCCCGTAATGGATGCCGCAAAGAAGGTAGAATCCCCCACAAAGGCAAAGCAATGGGTATCTGGCTCAATATGATTTACTCCCTGGGCAATCCCCAGGCCCGCGCCCATGCATAAACAAGTGTCTACCATATCCAGTGGCATCGCATTTCCCATGGTCTAGCAACCAATATCCCCACAGAATATGGTCTTTTTCCCCTTCATGGCCTGCTTAACTGCATAAAAGGCGCCTCTATGGGGACAACCAGCGCACAGCACTGGTGGACGCACCGGTAGCTCCGGCATTTGCGCCAGCTCATCAGCTGTTAAGGCTGGAGTTCTATCATCTGTAACCCCCAAGAAAGAAGCAATTATGCCTGCCACACTATCCAGGCTGTTTTCCCCTGCGGTATTAACATGGTTGGTCAGCTTTCCATATATTTTCACCGGCAACTGATATTTGCCACAAATATAAATAAGCTCCCGCTCGATTACCGGATCCAATTCCTCAACGCATAGTACTTCATCTAAACCAGTAAGGAATTGTACTGCCAATTCCTCCGGGAACGGGTGCGGGGTGGAAACCTTCAATAATGCCACTCCCCCTAAATTCTTCAGTGCCTCTGACACATAGGTAAAGCTAAAGCCTCCTGTGGCTACACCCTTTTTAGGATATTTCGTACCTTCTTTATTTAGAAGCAAATTCTTGTCATATTGGGAAAATACCCTGGACAGTTCCTTATTTCTTGCCTCGATATCCATATGGGCCCTATAGGATAATTTCGGAAAAATTACCCAATGCTTGGTATCCTTGATAAAGCCCTCCGGTCTGTTTTGGACAAACTCATTTTCATCCTTTATACAAATATCCGCATAACCATGTGATACTCTGGTTGTAGACCGGAAAAAGACAGGTGTCTTATATCTCTCCGAATATTCAAAAGCATCCTGCACCATCTCATAGGCTTCCTGCACAGTGGACGGATCAAAGCATGGCAATTTGGAAAATCTGGAAAAATGCCGTGTATCTTGCTCCGTCTGGGAGGAAATCGGTCCTGGGTCATCCGCAACCAATATGACCATTCCACCCTTTACACCAATATATTCCAGGCTCATCAGTGGATCAGCTGCCACATTAAGTCCTACCTGCTTCATGGTTACCATTACCCTGGCACCACTATATGCCGCCCCGGCCCCTACTTCCATGGCTACTTTTTCATTAATAGACCATTCCACATATGTATCCTGTGGGCGACGCTTAGCTACTGTCTCCAATACCTCTGTGGACGGAGTGCCAGGATAGCCGGCCACCAGGTTTACCCCAGCCGCTATAGCCCCCATGGCAATGGCTTCGTTGCCCATTAAAAATTCTTGATGCATTGTATCTCCCCTAGCGACAAATATTTTTTCTGCCGACACACACATTTACATCGACAACATCCTAATTCTACCATAACTTTGTAACAATAACAAATAAACAATAAATATATATACGACTATTTATTAACCTAAAAACTGCATAAAAAAAGGCACACAAGCATCATCCTGTGCACCCCAACAATACAATCATGGCATTATACGATTCCAAATATATTTCACATGAGCAGAAATATATTCTAATCCTTCTTTTTCGTATTCCGGATCGCAATAGCATCTATCAACAGTTGCTATTATTGGTAACGAAAACAGCTTGGCCAAATGCTCAATATCATAAGCAACATTAAGCTTTTTAGCCCGAATCAATTTAATCAGAAGGTTTTTTGCGGCCTCTTCATTACCCACATAAACATGATTAAGATGTTGCAGGCGAAGAGCTTCATTACGAAATTGTTCCACGATACAAAGCCTACGGACACTTTGTATTACTTCGTCATGCAATATATTATTAACATGGGACAAAGTAACTTCTGTGAAATCATCCAAAGTGAACTTCCCTACTTCTTCATCGGTGAAATCATCAATGTGAAATAAATGCGCCTGATAATTAACATCAGATCGACTAATTATTTCATCAAGGATTTCCTGTTTTCTCTTAAAATGCTTATAAAGCGATGGTGGCGTTACTTTAACCGCAGCCGCTATCATCTCCACCCCCACAGCATTATATCCAAATGTAGAAAACAACCGTAACGACTCTGTTAAAATTCTCTCTTTTGTATTTGTGCGTCTGATAATGACCACTTCCCCTCATATTTGAACACAATACAACGAGGTAATTATAACAATATTATCCATACTATGCAATATTTTAACAAAAATACCTTGAACTATAACAAATATTTATAAATGAATATACATTTGCTATAATTTCAAATTCTCTTTACTTTTTATGTGATTGAAGAGTCCGCTACAAGCTGCTAATACATCATTAAAGGTGGCATCGAAATTACCAGTATACCAAGGATCAGCAATGCTCCTGTGTTCTCCGGCGAAATCCATTAACATATAAACCTTATGTTCAGGGTCAGCGCCGATTATCTTCGCGATATATCGCATGTTCTCATCATCCATACCCAAAATATAGTCGTATTTATCATAATCTTCCTTAGTCATGAGTGTTTTGCCTTGATGAATTATTTTTTCACCATCATAATAAACTGCATTTTCCTCATCTAATGGAGACATTGAAGTATAGAACGGGTTTTCAGCATCCAATTTCATGAC
>CACZYN010000126.1 GCA_902785445.1 uncultured Anaerovibrio sp. | reverse complement strand
GTTAAATCGGCAAATGGGCCAACGGCTGCGGATTGTTACCCTGGAAGGAGAATTGTTAAGTCCTGGTGGTGCCATGACTGGTGGTAGTCATCAGCATCGGGAAAGCAGCTTCCTGAATCGTCAGGGGGAAATCAAGGAATTGACTTCCAAGCTGGCCAACACCCAGGAACTGGCGGTTAAGTTGGCCCAAAAACAAGAAACACTTCAGACGGAAATTGACCACGACAGTCAATTATTGGAAAAATATCGCTCAGAGCTCCATGACTTAGAATTGCAGGTGCAGGAGCATCAGATAAACTGCACATCCTTACGGGAGCTTATTGATAATAGCCGGAAGGATAAGGAAGCCCTGCAGGAAGTTTTGGATAATGCCCAGGCGAATTTTAAGGCTATTGAAACCAAGGCAGCTGATTTAAGGGCGGAGCTTGCCAAGCAACAAGCCACCAATCAGGCTTTAAAGGAACAACTGGATTCCTTGCTGGAAGACTATGATAATATGGATGAAGAGGCCGATGAGCTGGCAGAGACCACTAATCGGCTGGAGCATGATAAGACAATTCATGAGCAGAATTTGCTGCGGGTAAAGGAAAAGACCTTGCTGCGTCAGCGGGAAATAGACCGTAATCAGGAAACCATCGGTCAAAACCAGCAGGAAATTCATCGTCTGGATGAGGAGCTGGAGCAGAGCCAGCAGCAGATTGGGGGATTAATAACCAGAACCCAGAATCTGCAAAATGACTTTGCTGCGGCTAAAAAAGAGTATGATGCGGTGTATGACAACCGGATGCAAAAGCTGGTGGAAAGCCAGAAAAATGAAAAGGAAACCAAGGAAGCCCAGTATCGGCTGAATGGTATTCAGGAAGAGCTGCATAAGCTGGAGCTGGATGCCTCCCATACAGAATACGATTTGGAGCAGCTGACGGAAAATATGCTGTCCCAGCATGGTATTTTGCCGGAGCGGGCAGCAGAGCTGGTGCCAGAGATGGAGCCACCGGCCCTGAAGCGGGAATTGAAGCGGCTGGAACGGGAGATTGCTGCCCTGGGTATGGTGAATCCAAATGCTCCGGAAGAGTACAGGGAGCAGCTGGAGCGGCATGATTTTCTGTCCGGCAATGCGGAGGATTTGCAGGCGGCCAAGGCGGATTTACTGAAAATTATTGGGGAAATGGATGCCACCATGACCAAGCAGTTTAAGGAGGCCTTTCAGAGCATTAATATCTTCTTTGGAGATATTTTCGTCCGGCTCTTTGGGGGCGGCGAGGCCAAAATTATGCTTAGTGATAAGGAAAATGTGCTGGAGTCCGGTGTGGATATCCTGGTACAGATACCGGATAAAAAACGGCAGAATTTGGCAGTTTTGTCCGGCGGTGAGCGAGCTTTAACGGTGGTAGCCTTACTGTTTTCCTTCCTGAAATATCGTCCGGCACCATTCTCCCTGTTGGATGAGGTGGATGCCCCATTGGATGAGGCCAACATCGGACGCTTTGGCAGCTTCCTGGAGGAATATGCGGACAGCACCCAGTTTATTGTGGTTACCCACCGTAAGGGCACCATGGAATCAGCGGATTCCATGTATGGCGTTACGGTAGAGGATGCGGGCGTATCCAAGATTCTGTCAGTAAAGCTGAAGGAAGCGGAAAGTTTCGTGGAGAATTAACATTTTGGAGGTATTATTGTGGGATTTTTTGATAAATTGAAAAAGGGACTCACCAAAACCCGGGAGTCCATTACGGAAAAGATTGAAAAGCTGGTTATAGGCTATGCAGACATAGATGATGACTTGCTGGACGAGCTGGAGGAAATCCTCATTATGGCCGATGTGGGGGTAAATACCACAGAACGGCTTATGGAGGCTGTGCGCAAGGGTATTAAGAAGAAGGAAATCAATGGGCCGGAGGATTTGAAGCCGTTTTTGCAAAAGGAGATTTCCGAGCTTCTCACCAAGGAGTCCAATGAAATCAATATGGCCAAGTCCGGGCCAACGGTTTTTCTGGTTATCGGGGTAAATGGTGTGGGCAAGACCACCACCATTGGCAAGCTGAGTGCCTATTATAAGTCCCAGGGGAAGTCGGTTATGCTGGCTGCTGCGGATACCTTCCGGGCGGCGGCTATTGACCAGCTGGAAATCTGGGGTGAGCGCACCGATGCCAAGGTAATTCGTCATGAGGAAAATTCCGATCCGGCTGCAGTGGCTTATGATGCGGTAAAGGCTGCGGTGGCCCGGAATGTGGATGTGCTGCTGATTGATACCGCTGGGCGGCTTCAGACCAAGTCCAATCTCATGGAGGAATTAAAGAAGATTAA
Organism: uncultured Anaerovibrio sp.; assembly: GCA_902785445.1. Classification (GTDB taxonomy): domain Bacteria; phylum Bacillota; class Negativicutes; order Selenomonadales; family Selenomonadaceae; genus Anaerovibrio. The sequence goes on along the minus strand of CACZYN010000126.1, from coordinate 3,147 downwards.
TCGGGTAATCCAGCGGGAAATTCCGGATGCTCCTCATGAGACGTTGCTGGTGCTGGATGCTACCACGGGTCAGAATGCTATCAGTCAGGCCAAGCTGTTTACGGAAGCAGCTCCAATTTCCGGTATTGTTCTTACCAAGCTGGATGGTACCGCCAAGGGTGGTGTGGTAATCGGCATTAAGGCAGAACTTTCCATGCCTGTAAAATGGATTGGTGTAGGCGAAGGAATGGAGGATTTGCGGCCATTTATTGCCGATGACTTCGCCAAAGCGTTGTTTGAGGGATAGAACCAGGAGGTAGTGATGGCGAAGGAACTCAGGGGTGGCTATACCACCGGGGCCTGTGTGGCAGCGGGAGCCAAGGCAGCAGCTCTGTTTATGCAGGGCTGCACCAGTGATTTCGTGGAAATAACCGCCTTGGACGGAACGAAGCTGAACATACCAATAAAGAATATTGAAGCCGCTGGTGATGGTATCCGGGTAGAGGTGGTAAAGGATGCCGGAGATGATCCGGATATTACCAATGGAGCCTCTATTTTGACCACCTTGACCTTGGATAAGTCCTTGTCTGGTGTGGAGTTTATCGCCGGGGAAGGGGTAGGCACCGTAACCAAAGCGGGTTTGGCTATTCCCCCAGGAGAGCCGGCTATTAATCCAGGACCACGGCAGCTTGTACAGCAGTCCCTAAGCGAAATTTTTGGCACGGTTCCAGGCTGTAAGGTAAGAATCGACGTGCCTGGTGGTGTGGAGCTGGCCAAGAAAACCCTGAATCCCGTTTTAGGGGTAAAGGATGGTATCTCCATAATCGGTACCACTGGGGTGTTAAAGCCTATGTCCGAGGAAGCCTTCAAGGATTCTTTGGTGCCTCAGATCAGCGTGGCCTTGGCGGCGGGCTTTGATACCCAGATATTCGTCCCGGGGAAAATTGGCGAACGGATTGCCACCCAGTGGGGATTGCCTGAGGCGGCCATGGCCCAGACCAGTAATTTTATTGGACATATGCTGGAAAAGGCGGTGGATATGGGACTGAAAAGAGTTCTTCTTTTCGGTCATATAGGTAAGCTGGCTAAAGTGGCGGCGGGAGTATTTCATACCCATAATCGGGTGGGAGATGGACGTCTGGAGACGCTGGCAGCCTATAGTGCGGCAGCCGGAATGCCCCAGGAAGGTGTTCAGCAAATATTGGCTTGTTTAACTACCGAGGAAGCATTGCCGATAATTGCCCAATATGACCTTGAATCTGTATATGATACCATAGCTGCCCGAGCCAGCCTGCGGGCCAAACGGTTGGTTTTCGACAAGCTGGAAGTAGGTACGGTATTGGTGACCCTGAAGGGTGAATTATTAGGTATGGATGAAACTGGAAGAAAGATTGGCGAGGAATTGGGATGGAACATAAAATAATTGTGGTGGGCATTGGCCCTGGCAGCAAAGATTACATGATACCGGCCGCTCTTGAGACTATTGAACAGGCCCAGGTGCTGGTGGGAAGCAGTCGGGCCATTGAACAGTACGGCAGAAAGGATGGCCAGACCAAGTTTATTATCCGGGCGGATATTGAGGAAGTGATGGCCTTTATTGGTCGTCAGCTGGAAAATAATGATGTTGTGGTAATGGTATCAGGTGACCCTGGCTATTATTCTCTGCTGGAGGCAATCCGACGCCATTTTGAGGATGCCAAGCTGGAGGTTATTCCAGGCCTTAGTTCCATGCAGGTGGCCTTTGCCAAACTGGGATTGTCCTGGTACGAGGCAGAGCTGGTGAGCCTGCACGGCCGCACTGTTTCCAGTGAGCGACTGGTATATTATCCGGGCAAGGTGCTGGGTTTACTGACGGATAAGAAAAATAATTCCAAGACCATCCCCGCCATGCTGAAAAAGCTGGGCTGGCCGGCGGGAGCCATGGTAGCTATCTGTAATCGCCTGTCCTATCCGGACGAAAAAATAATCATTACTACCATTGGCGAAGCTGCCAGATTGGAAACGGTATATTTAAATTGTGTATTGGTGGTGAAATCCTGATGTATCAGCTGGGAATTCCCGACGAGGAATTTATTCGGGGCAAGGTTCCTATGACCAAGGAAGAAATTCGCATATTGACCATTGCCAAGGCCCAAATTAAGCCCGATGGTATTATTTGTGATGTGGGAGCAGGGACTGGCTCCTTGTCCATTGAAGCCGCTTTGCAGGCTCCCAAGGGGATGGTGTACGCCATTGAAAAAAATCCCGAGGGGGTGGAGCTTATCTGTAAAAATGTGGATAAGTTTGGGGTAAAAAATATTAAGATTATTGAAGCTTATGCTCCAGCGGGCTTTGAACAGATATCCCGCCTTGATACGGCCATTATTGGCGGCAGCGGCGGTAATTTAGATGAAATTATTGAGGCTATAGATAGAAAACTGACAGTGGGCGGGCGAATAGTAATCAACTGTATTACCATTCAGACCATTGCCCAGTGTATTGCATATATGCGTAAGCGTACTGATTATTCTTATGAGGCTATACAGGTGCAGGTAAGCCAGCTCCAGCAGGTGGGGGGGTATGACCTGGCCAAGGCCCATAATCCGATTTATATTGTTACCTGCGAGAAAAGGGGAGGAAAGAACATTGACTAAGGTTAGTATAGTGGGAGCCGGTCCCGGAGATCCGGAATTAATTACGGTAAAAGGCCGTCGGCTGTTGGAAGAAGCTGATGTGATAATATATGCTGGTTCCTTGGTGCCTAAAGCTCTGTTGGGCTACGCCAAGGAGGAGTGCGAGATTCATAATTCCGCCTCCATGTCCCTGCCAGAGGTATTGGAAGTCATTGAAAAAGGCGTGGCAGAGGATAAAAAAGTGGTCCGCCTGCACACCGGTGACCCTAGCCTTTACGGGGCTATTCAGGAGCAGATGGATGCCTTGAGCAAAAAGGGCATTGAATATGAGGTGATACCAGGGGTAAGCAGCTTTTTAGCTACCGCTGCGGCGTTAAAGCAGGAGTACACCCTGCCGGGGGTTACCCAGACGGTGATAATTACCCGCAACGAGGGACGGACACCAGTACCGGATCGGGAAAGCCTTCGCTCCTTGGCGGCCCATAAATCCACTATGTGCATTTTCCTCAGCATATCCATGTTAGGGGAAGTAGTAGAGGAGTTAATAGCTGGGGGA